>JBAYLX010000001.1:0-47475 GCA_041663885.1 Minisyncoccota bacterium
CCATTCGTACGGTTTCCACCAATACCCAAACCGTGGTGGCTGACCAGGAATTGCGCGACCAGGTGGCGCGTCTCCTGCACCAGATGGACTCCGATCGTCCCAATTACTCTGTGGGCCAAAGTGAATCTTTGCCCAGCAATTTAGTTGGAAAAACATTGAACATCAATTCGAACAATTTAACCATTGCTGATGATGGTACATTAACTTCCCAAGGCGCATTGAGCATCGCAGGTCTTGCCATGCTGCAAGGCGGCATCTTTCTGCCCAGCGCTGTTCCAGTGAGTGTTGCGAATTCCCTTTACAATGACAACGGCGATTTGAAATGGAACGGCAGCGCCGTGGGGCTGTCCAGCAGCATTGCCGGAACTGTCGGTTATCTGTCCAAGTTTGCTACCGCAAGTACCATCGGTGATTCGATTCTCTTTGAATCCAGCGGCAAGATTGGTATTGGCACAACAAATCCATTGTCGAAATTCGATATCCGGGGCGGAATCAATGCCGGTGCCAATGGCACAGAATTTGTTTTAACCGACGTAGGCATCATCAATGCCGGAACCTGGAACGGCACCGCTATCGATATCGCCCACGGCGGCACCGGAACCGTCACCGGTTCCATTACCGGTACTGGCGCGCTGGCCTTTAGTGCTGGCGGCAGCAACCAGAATGTGACTTTGACTCCTAGCGGCATAGGCTACACTCTTTTGGGCGGCAATGTGGGCATTGGGACGACGAGTCCGAACACAAAATTGGAAATAAATGGAACATTCTTCAGCAATTCCAGCGATACGGCCGCGCCGGCAACCGGAGTGGCGGGCGGTGCCGGGGATAAATTTATTCTTTATCAAGGCACTGAGTCGTCTTATCCATACAGTCTCGGGGTAAATTCCAACATGTGGTTTTCCGTTCCTTCAGATTCTTATTACAGTTGGTACATTAATGGTGCAGAGAAAATGAAACTTGATACCAACGGCAGTATTGCTGTTACTTCTTTGGCCTATGGTTTGCCGGAAACAAGTGGAGCAACGCAAACATATGCCAATATGCGTTTGCAGTCCATGGGCGGTAATGTTGTTTTGGATTTTGGCGATGCCGGTAGTGCAGGAGCTTGGCTGCAAACCACAAATAAAGCTAATTTAAATTTAAATTATCCATTATTGTTGAACCCGAACGGCGGCAACGTTGGAATTGGTACAAGCGCGCCGGGAGCAAAGTTAACATTGAATGGAGGTAATTTTCAACACATTGCCGCAGGTAATCCGACGCTTAAAGGAAGCGTAAGCGGAAAAGGTTATGGTATTTACGTATCGGGCAAATATGTATTTATTGCTGCCGGTAATCTCGGTTTTAAAATTGTCGACGTTACCAATCCGGCCAGTCCGGTGACGATTTCTTCAAATTCATTCGCCGCAGTTGCCGATATCTATGTCTCTGGCAAGTATGCTTACATCGCGGATGGCGCGTCCGGCCTTCGTATCGAAGATATTTCAAACCCGAAAAGTCCTAATTTGGTTGCAACTATCGCAACAACCGGCGCTAATGGTGTTTATGTCTCCGGCAAGTACGCCTACGTCGCGGATTTGACCGGCGGTTTGCGTGTTATTGATGTTTCCGTCCCGGCCAGTCCGGTGCTTGCCGGTACCAATGCGCTCAGTAATGCCAATGGTGTCTACGTCTCCGGCAAGTACGCCTACGTCGCGGATGGCGTGGCGGGTTTGCGGATTATTGAAGTCACAAATCCTGCCGCCATGGCAGTGGTGGGAACATATAATACTCCTGATTCTGCAAACCGTGTCTACGTCTCTGGCAAGTACGCCTACGTCGCGGACGGTTCGAGTTTGCAAATTATCGATGTTTCTGACCCCACCAGCCCGGTGCTTGCCGGTAGTTATTCTTCGGTAATCGATTATTATACGGGTGTCTACGTCTCTGGCAAATACGCTTATGTTGCGTCGGGTTCTGATTACGATGATGGATCGGGTTTGCGCGTTATCGATGTTTCCGTTCCGGCCGCCACAACTCTTGCTGGAGCATACAATACCGTAAGTTATGGTGCTTCAGTTTATGTTTCCGGCAAGTACGCGTATTTGACGACAAGCGGCAGTACAAGAATAGTTGACATCAGTGGTATCGAAACTCCTTCGTTGTACGCGGGCAATATTCTGACCAATAACATAACAATTACGGAAAATGCCAATATTGCCAATGATTTATATGTGCGCGGAAGCGGTGATTTTGGCGGGCTGGCATTATTCCAAAATGGTTTCTTTTCAAGCGCCGATTCGTTTTTTTCCGGTAACGTTGGTATTGGCATAGCCTCTGCCGCGACCAAGCTGCAGGTTTTGGGCGATATTCGCACCGGTACCACCGGTGCCAATGGCTGCGTCCAGGGTTTTGGCGGTGCTTCAATTGCGGGTACTTGTTCCTCGGACAGCGGATTAAAAACCAACGTTAACTACTTGGGAAACATTCTTGATCGTTTTGTCCAAATTAAACCGGCTGCTTTCCGATGGAATGAAACCGCCCAAACGTTGTACAAAAATTCCGCCGATGTTACCAACTATGGTATTATCGCCCAAGATTTGGAACAGTTGTTTCCGGAATTAGTCGCTACCGATTCCAATGGCTACAAAATGGTTAATTACAGCGCGCTAAATGTTTATGCTTTGGAGGCGATTAAAGAACAGCAAGCGGAGATTAATGATTTGAAACTAACCTTGGGAATCGATGGTTCTGTTAATTCCACATCTACGGTTAATAATTTTAATACCGTTGCGGTGGAACAGGGCAGTATTGTGAAAATTGTCAAAGATACTTTGGCGAGCTTGGGGATGATAGTGGAGAATGGGGCGGCGAGCGTGCGGGAGATGTTTGCGGAAAGAATGGTCGCGAAAAATGCAACGATTGACTTGGTTACAAGCAAGAAAATTCAATTGATCGATGAGGTGACCGGAGAGGTTTATTGTACGAAGATTGTTGATGGCAAATGGTCAATAATTAAGGGTTTGTGCGAAGGTGCTGTAGGCCAAAATTCAGGAATTGCCGGGAATGGCAATTTGCCGAAGAGCGATTTGAATATCAATGTCAAAAGCGATAGTTTCGAAGTCGATAAAAACGGTACGAGTACCGAAACGGAAATATAAATTTGGCGGAAAGCGAGATTCGATTTTTACAGGCTTTACTTTTGGTTTTAGTTTGTTAATATTGTCTTATTAAAGAATAATAAAAATACATGGCAAAATATCAAGTTAATAAAGAGAAGTGTTTAGGGTGTTTTATTTGCACGGTGAACTGTCCGCAGGGCATGGCGCAGGATGATGACATGAAAGCCAAGGTGGTTGATTCCGACGCGGTCGGCGCCGCGGGCGGAGAAAGCGTTTGTCCGCACGGTGTGATCGAGAATATTGAGAAAAAGGAAGCTTAAAGCTGATTCATGGCGCCCGGAAGGGCGCTTTTGTGTTTTGACATTCGGGGAATATTCGCGTATTATTAAAATATCAAAGGCACGATGCGGTGCCGAGATATTTTTGACAGCGATGTCCCTGGTAAAACAGGCGTTTTTTGTTTTTGACTGCAATTAATATTAAAAATATGGTGATGATTCCATGGACAAAAAAAGTGCAGGATCGGATTGCGAAAGTGCCGGTGCGCGGCGGGCGGTCGAACAAGGAAATCAAGAGCGGGTTTGACGATTTGGTGTTTGTGCCGGCGCAGCTGGCCAAGCGGCCGGTGGATTATTTCAAGGAAGCGATCTCGACCAAAACGGTTCTGGGCAGAAATAGCAAGCGGCCGGTTGAAATCAACGTGCCGATCTTGATCGCGGCAATGTCATTCGGCGCGCTTTCGAAAAACGCGAAAATCGCGTTGGCTAAAGGTTCGACTCTTGCGGGCACGGTTGCCAATACGGGCGAAGGCGGGATGTTGCCCGAAGAAAGGGAATTTGCGAAAAAATTGGTAATCCAATATAGCACCGGCCGATTTGGGATCGATGAAGAAATTTTGAAGAAGGCGGATATCATTGAAATCAAAATCGGCCAGGGCGCCAAAGGCGGCCAAGGCGGTTTGTTGCAAAAAGAAAAAGTGACGCCCGAAATCGCGGCGGTGCGGCGGGTGGAAATGGGAAGCGATGTACACTCGCCCGCTTACCATCCGGACATTAAAACCGTTGCCGATTTGAAAGATAAAGTTGATTGGTTGCGCGAGTTATCCGGAGGTGTTCCCATAGTCATTAAATTGGCGGCGGGAGATGTTGAAAGCGATGTTAAAATCGCGGTCCAAGCAAACCCGGATATTATTGCAATCGATGGTTTAACCGGTGGCACGGGCGCGGCGCCGGAAGTGATGCTGGACGAGATGGGAATTCCAACTTTGCCGGCATTGGTTAAAGCGAGGCAGGTTCTGGACAAACTCGGCGCCAAGCAGGAACTGTGGATCGCGGGCGGATTTTACACCGGCGGCGACGTGGCCAAGGCTTTGGCCTTGGGCGCGGACGCGGTTTTCATGGGTTCGGCAATGCTGGCGGCATTGGGTTGCGTGGGCTGTAACTTGTGCTATCTGGGCAAATGCCCCAAAGGCATTGCCACGCAAGACCCCCAACTGGCCAAAAATATGGATGTCGATGTTGCCGCGCAAAATGTGGCCAATTTCATCAAAAACTGCACCGAAGAAGTGAAAATGATGGCCGGGGCAACCGGGCATAGCAATATCCACGATCTTAGCGCAAACGATTTGCGCGGTCTGACGTCGGAAGTTTCAAAAACCGCCGGCGTAAAAATCGCCGGGGAATAGAAGTAATAAAACAAAAAAATCTAAAAACAGCGTCGGTTATACGGCGCGGTTTTGTAAAATAAAAGAGAGAAACAAGTTTGTGCTCATCTCCCCCCTGCTCCTCTATTCGCTGGTTCTAGTTTTGTTTCGCGTTCCAGCCAAACTGTAGTGCAGACAGCAGCACCACAACAGGCGGCAATACTCATGAATATGGCGTTCTCATACGCTATACCCACGAGCATGATAGCCATTCCTAGTACCATGCCTGTTTTGATTAGGGCTTTGTTTTGGAATGAATATTCCTCAAATAATGGGAAAACTGTTATCTTGAGGAATACGTATCCTGCGATCGTCACGAAGAAGACAATTCCGAGCGGAATATCTACAAAGGCTAATGCGATCGCGATCGCGATTATGTGAACCAAAGATTTGGCATTCTTTTGGTTACCCGCTTTATTAAAGCGAGTGTAAGCCCAAGGGATCGCAAACTCACTTGCTGCGGCAGCCACGATCAAAATGGCAAATATTGCTCCTGCGAGGAGCCATAGGTTTTCTGTAATCATTCTCTATCACCTTTGGCAAGACCATAACATAAACTAAGAATAAGTCAATAGAGGATGGTAATGTGGTTGTGGAAGAGTCAGACTCTTCCAAACTCGGAAGAGTTAGACTCTTTCACGAGTTCCTGCGGGGATGTTGGTTTGTTTTGCTTTGTTATCCGGCGATTATTTGATAAAATAAAAGCATATATGATCGGGTTATTTTTTGAATGGTATTTTTTTGAGATTCCCGGGAAAATCAAGAAAATCTGGGGCAATTATCTTTGGTTTTTTGGCCGCTATTTTGCGATCGGCGATTTGGCGCGGGAATTTTTCGCGCCCTGGAAAGGGATGACGTTCGCGCGGGAAAAGCGCAATTTCGAGATCGGCGACGCGCTCGGGGCGTGGGGCGGCAATTTATTCTCGCGTTTGATCGGCGCGGTGATGCGGACTTTCTTTCTCGCCGCGGGCATCGCGGCCGAAGCGGCGGCGCTTGTTGCCGGAGTGGCCGCATTCATCATTTGGCCGCTTTTATTTTTACTGATCCCCTTTTCATTAATCCTGGGGATAATGCTGCTGGCCGTCTAACATGGACAATAATCAAAATTTGCCATCAACATTTGCGGCGGTCGAGCGCGCGCGCTTGGTGCCGCTCGGCTTTATGATCGTAGTTCGAAACGTCAGCGCGTTTTTGCTGGCCGGATCGCTTTTTATATTCGCGGTCTATCTGCTATTTGGATTGGTGCCGCGCGAATCCGTGGATGCGGTTTTAGGGTTGTTCAAATTGAAATTGCCGTTGCTTCCCGAAAAATTGCCAGGATTTGTTTTTGCCGCGGATTGTGTGGTGTTTCCGTTTTGGGCAGTTGCCAATCTGGCCATTGGTTTTACCCGCCAAAAATTGATGCGTCCCGGAAAGACTTTGGAGGGCGGGATTTCCCGCGGCGATGATTTGCGCGAATACCTTGATTTTGAAGCGGCCGCGGTGGTGAAATCGGCAATAAAAAGTTCGCATTTGCCGTTTTCCAAGATTTTGCTTTACCGGCTGTTGAAATCGAAACGGCTGTCGTTCGCGTTCGGGAGGCTGTGCATCGGCGAGCCTGAATTGGAAAAGCAATTGTTGGGCCAAATGAAAGAAAATTCCAAAAAATTTTCTCACGGAAACAAGTCAAACCTTGAAGATTCAAACCGCGTGATCCGCGAGCACATTCTTGAATGCGCCGCCCGGATTTCAATTAAGGCGGAAGAACAAAGAATAAATATTTTTACGTTGTTTTTGGCGTTGCTTGATGATGAACCGAAATTACAGGAATTGATGGATCGTTTACAGCTTTCAAAAGATGATGTTGAATCGGTGGTCCTGTGGCAAATGAGAATGGAAAGTTATCAAAAATACCGCGCCCGGTTTTGGGAAAAAGATAACTTGCGGCTCAAGCTTTCCGAAAGCCCCGTGTCAATGGCCGTGGGCGGTTATACCGTACTGCTTGATCAATATGCGCGCGATATCACCATGTCTAATCCTTTGCGTTCGGGCGGCGTGGTTTTGCACGGGCATGAGATTGAATTGCTCGAAGAAGCGTTAATGCAACAGAAAGGTAACGGGGTGATACTGGTGGGAGAATCGGGATGCGGCCGCAAAAGCATAATCTATAATTTTTCCAATCGCATGACTTCCGAAAGCAGTCCGGCGCATTTAAGAATGATGCGGATAATGGAGATAAATATGGCGTCGCTTATCGGCCGCAATCAAAGCGCGGCGGAATTGACCGCGGTTTTCGACGCGATTTTCCAAGAGGCGGTGCTGGCAAAGAATGTGATTATTGTCATTCCCGAGATCCATAATTACATCGGGACGCAATCCGGGAAACGCGATACCGCGTCAATTGATATTGGCGGTGTCATCGGCGGTTATCTGGACATTCCCGGGTTTCGGATCATTGGTCTGGCCATATATGAAGGGTTCCATAAATGCGAATTACTGGCCGCGCAAATCATTAATAAATTCAGGAAAATCGAAGTCGCCGCGGTGGGGATTTCCGACACAATGAGAGTTCTTAAGGAGGAAGGTTTGCGCCGCGAACTGGCCACGGGCACTTTTATTCCGATTGCCAGCCTTAATGAAATCGTGAAACTGTGCGATTATTTTCTTGGCGACGCGGTGTTTCCCCGCAAGGCGGTGAATTTGCTGGATGATCTGGTGGCCAATAGAATGAGCCGCGGCGGCAAGGGCAAAAAAAGCATAATGTCGGATGATGTTGACGCTTATTTCACGAATAAATATGAAGTTCCGGCCGGAGCCGCGGGCCAAAAAGAAAAAGAAGTTTTGATCAATCTGGAAGCGCGCATCCATGAAGGATTGATTGATCAAAAGGAAGCGGTGAGTGAACTTGCCAACGCGATGAGGCGCAGCCGCGCGGAGATCAAGCGGCAAAAAAGGACGATCGGCAATTTCCTGTTTCTGGGTCCGACGGGAGTGGGAAAAACTGAAACCGCGAAACAGCTGGCAAAGGTATATTTTGGTTCGAGCAATAATATGATCCGGTTAAATATGTCTGAATACCAAACAATCGGATCAATCGATAAATTGATCGGCGGGGCAGACAATGCCGGATTATTAACCACGGCAATGAGGGAAAAGCCCTTTTCATTGGTTTTGATCGATGAAATCGAAAAATCACACCCGGAACTGCTGAATATATTTTTAAATGTTTTTGACGAGGGAAGCCTGACGGATGGATTCGGGCGCATGGTTGATTTCCGGCATGCGATCATTATCGCCACATCCAATGCCGGCGCCGAAAGCATCCGCCAAGAGATTGCCGCCAAGGGCGATTTTGATCCAAATTTTAAGAGGACGTTCATTGATGGCCTTTTGCGCCGCAATGTTTTCAAGCCCGAATTTATCAACCGTTTTGACGCGATCGTGCTTTACCGGCCGTTGGGAGTCGCGGAAATCGAGCAAGTGGCCGCGCTGATGCTTAAAGATATCGTGGAAGGATTGCGCGCCAAGCGGATTGAATTTGAAACAAGCCCGCAATTAGTGCAAGCACTGGCCAAAATCGGTTTTGATCCGGTGTTCGGCGCCCGCGCGATGCGCCGCGCCATTCAGGACAATGTGGAAAATCCGATTGCCACTGCCCTGCTTTCGAATTCAATCAAGTCTGGGAACAAATTTACCGTTGATCCGGACACCTGGTCGGTTGCGGTTTCTGCCCGCCCTGATTAGCGTTTAGCGATGGGATGTTTTTTGCAATTTAAAGCCGGATATTCCCGGCTTTTTAAATTTTCGCCGCAGTGCTACAATGAAAAAAATGAATTTTACAAAAAAATGGATATTATCAAAAAAATAACCGAAGCGAATTTGAGAGGCCGCGGCGGCGCGGGATTTCCGACCGGAAAAAAATGGCAGATGGTGAAAGACGCGCTTGGCGATAAGAAATTCGTAATTTGCAACGTATCCGAAGGCGAACCCGCGGTTTTTAAAGACGGGCATATTCTGGAGAATTGGCCGAATATTGTGATCGAAGGTATCGTTTTAGCGATGGAAGCCGTGGAATCTCAAAAGGGGTATTTATATTTGCGCAAGGATTATTTTGATAAATATAAGGATACATTGAATAAAATTATTGGCGAGAAATCAATCGAAATCGTGCGCGAGTCCGGCGGTTATCTTGGCGGTGAAGAAACCGCGCTTTTGGAATCCATCGAGGGAAAACGCTGTGAACCGCGAATCAAACCGCCATTTCCACCGCAAGCTGGTCTTTTTGGATGTCCTACCTTGATCAATAATTTGGAAACGCTATATTGCGCGGCTAAAATCGCCAAAGGCGAATTCAAAAACACGCGATTTTATTCAATTTTCGGCGCTGTCGCTTGTCCGGGAGTTTTTGAACGGGGCGAGAGCATTACAATTCGGGAAGTTTTGGAAAAAACCGGTAATTTGCCCCAGTTTAAGTTTTTCGCGCAAGTCGGCGGCGGCGCTAGTGGTACGATTTTGCTGGAAAACGAATTGGACGCACCACTAACCGGCGCGGGGTCAATCGTAGTTTATGATCTGGCAAAAACCGATTTGCGCAAACTTGGTTTGCAATGGGCGGACTTTTTCATCAACGAAAATTGCGGCAAATGCGTCCCCTGCCGCGAAGGCGTTTTCCGCCTGCGCGAAATTTTTTCTCAAGACGAGGTTGACATCGCCAAAGCAAAAGATATTCTAAACTTACTGGCCGCGGCCAGTTTCTGCCCCTTCGGCAAAGGCGTGGCGAATTCTTTTGGCGGGTTGATAAGCAAATTAATGGCCAAATAATCATAATAATATGAAAATAACTATTGATGGCAGGGAAATTGAGGCAATCGAAGGGCAGTCGGTTTTGGAGGAGGCTAAGTGTGCGGGGATAGAAATTCCGGCGCTATGCTATCATCCGGATTTGTGCGTGAAGGCGAATTGCCGGTTGTGTTTGGTGGAGATCGAAGGGATCGCGGTTCCGCAAACCGCTTGTTCAACGAAAGTTAAGGAAGGCATGAAGGTTGTCACCCAAAGCGATAATTTAAACGCGTTGCGGAAAACAAATTTGGAATTGATTTTGGGAGAACACCGCCGGAATTGCCCGCAATGCATCTGGCAGGGGAAATGCGCTTTATTAAAATATTCCGCACAGTTTAAGGCTAATTTGGCGGCCAATGTTTTGCGCAAACCTGAACCGGACATTGTTAAATTCGGGCCGATAATTTTGGATCGGTCAAAGTGCATTGATTGCCGCAATTGCGTGGATATGTGCGCCCGCCAGACCGGTTCGCGCCGGGGTACGGACACGGATATGAAATCAGATGGATTTTTGGAAATTGAGGGTCGGGGCAAGGACATCAAAATCGCGCCGTCGTGCGACGCAAAGAAGGATTGTATTTATTGCGGACAGTGTATTGTCCATTGTCCGGTGGGCGCAATTGACGCCCAAAGTCCGGTGGATGATCTTGATACGCTCTTGAAAGACAAAAAAGGCAAAACTATCGTGGTTCAGTTTGCGCCATCCATTCGTTCAAGTATTGGCGAAATGTTTGGCATCGAATACGGCAAGAACATCACCGGCGAGCTGGTGGCGGGAATGAGGAGGTTGGGGTTTGACAAGGTTTTCGACACCACCATGGCCGCGGATTTGACCACGGTTGAGGAAGCCAAGGAATTGGTTTGGCGCGTGACCGAGAAAAAACCCTTGCCGATGTTCACTTCTTGCTGTCCGGGATGGATGCGCTATTTGGAATTTTATCGGCCGGATATGATTCCCAATATTACCACGGTGAAATCGCCGCAAAATATGCTGGGTTCTTTAATTAAAACCTATTGGGCGGAGAAAAATAACGTTGATCCGAAAAATATCATTGTGGTTTCGGTGATGCCGTGCACGGCCAAAAAATATGATGTTTCCAAACCCGAAGAAAAGATCAACGGACTGGATCCGATCGATTATGTATTGACCACGCGCGAATTGGGGCGGTTGCTGCAAAAGAACCGGATAAACCTCAAATTATTGGCGCAGGAACCGGCCGATGACCCGTTCGGCATTTATACCGGTGCGGGCGTGATCTTTGGTGCGACCGGCGGTGTGACCGAAGCGGCGACAAGAACCGCTTATTGGCTGATCACCGGCAAGAATCTGGAAAAAGTTGACTGCGAGAACGTGCGCGGAATCATCGGTTTGAAAAAAGCCGAGGTTGAAATCAACGGTATAAGGCTGAAAATTGGAATTGCCAATGGAATGGAAAATGCTAAAATCATCTTGGATGATTTGGCGAAAGATCCGAAAGCCTACGATTATATTGAAATTATGGCTTGCCCGGGCGGATGCATCGGCGGCGGCGGCCAGCCTTTGCCGGTGAACGACGACATTCGCAAAAAGCGCGCGGCAGGATTATATTCCGACGATTGTTCCAAAACCATTCGTTTCGCCCACGAAAGCCCGGCAGTGAAAGAAGTCTACGACGAGTATTTCAAAGGCGACGATCACAAAATCCACGCAATCCTGCATACTAGCTACACCCAAAAACCAAAAAGTGAAATTGAAAAATTATAATAATCAATAAGTATCTAATAATAAAACAATGAAATACAATATAAAGGCTTTGGCTTTAAGCCGAGAAACGGTTTTAGTTGCGGTGTTTGTCGGCATGGCGATGATTGCGCCACTAATTCATTCGCAACTCGTTACCGGGACGATTGTGAATGCGGCGCTGTTTGGCGCGGTGGTGCTGGTTGGGTTTCGGGCGGCGTGCGCGGTGGCGGTGATTCCTAGTTTAATCGCGCTGGCGGTTGGGATTTTGCCGGTGTTGATGTTGCCGATGGTGCCGTTTATTGTGGCGGGAAATATTGCGTTGGCGGGAACTTTCGCGCTTTTGCGGAAAACTAATTTTGTAATAGCGATGGGTGTTGCCGCGATTGCAAAATTCGGATTTTTGGTTTTGAGCGCCAATGTGATTTTAATGGCGATTACGCATGGGAAAATGAGTGTGGCTTTGGCATCGATGATGGGATGGCCGCAATTGATCACGGCATTGTTGGGAGCTGCGCTGGCATATATGCTCTTTGAAAGAAATTTAGTGAGGAAATAGTATTAATTTCAAATGTCAAAACCCAAATGTCAAATCTAAATCTAAAATGTTGAATATTTAAAATCAATCTTTTTTAGATTTTAGATTAAGTTTTGAGATTCGGGATTTGAGATTTGAGATATTTTAAGATGGAATTTAACGAAAAAACAACTTTAGAAGAAATTATGGAATTTTCCGGAGTCGAGGATGTTTTGGTGAAATATGATGTTCCTTGCTTGGGATGTCCGATGGCAAAAATGGAGATGCAAAACCTGACCATCGGCCAGATTTGTTCGAATTACGGCATTGACCAGGCGGGATTATTGGCGGATTTGAACGCCGCCGGGCTAAAGCGCGGCAAGGGAAAATAACGGGTTGCATGGTTTGCCGTTTGTGATAATATATTAATATTGTAAAAAAAATATATATAAAAAAATAATAAAAAAGCATGGTAAAAATCAAAATATCGAAAAATGTGCTGATACCGGTAGTTGGATTGATCTTGTTTGCGGCGATTGCGGCGGGTGCTTATTTTTTTATGCCCCAAAATTTGCGGCCGATGAAGACGATGAAAGCAGAAGCGGCGGCGCAAAAAGCGATCGAATATGTTAACACAAATATGCTATCGCAAGGGGTGACGGCGAGCTACAAGGACGTCAAAAGCGAGAATGGTTTGTATACTTTCAAACTGTCGGTGCAGGGCCAGGATTATTCAGCTTACGTGACCAAGGACGGCGCATTGTTCTTCGCCGAAGGGATTCCGCAAGCCATTGTTTTGGATAAAAAACTTGAGGAAGAAAAAGCCAAGGCGGAGATCGTCAAATCCGATAAACCCGACGTAAAGGTGTTTGTGATGAGCTATTGCCCTTATGGTTTGCAGGCGCAAAAAATGTATCTGCCCGTTTATGATCTATTGAAGGACAAAGCGACGATGGGAATATATTTCGTGAACTACGCGATGCACGGACAAAAAGAGCTTGATGAAAACCTACGCCAGTATTGCATCCAGAAAGAACAGGGCGATAAAATGTCGGCCTATTTGAAATGTTTCACCGTCGCGGCCACGGCCGCCGATGGCACGGCCGAATTCGCCAAATGCTTGACTTCGACGCAAATCGACCAAACCAAGCTGGCTGCCTGCGCGGCCGCGACCGACAAGGAATTCAAGATTACCGCCGGTTTCAACGACAAAGCGACCTGGGTGAGCGGCCAATTCCCGAAATTCGCGGTCAATGATGATTTGAACACCAAATACGGCGTGCAGGGTTCTCCCACGATCGTCATAAACGAGAAAGAAGCATCGGAATTATTGACCGCCCGTTCGCCGGAAGCTTTCAAGAAACTCATCTGCTCTTCATTCAATACCGAGCCGGAAGAGTGTAAAACGGTTTTGTCGAGCGACCAGCCGTCAACCGGGTTTGGCGCGGCCGCGGCAACTACGGATTCGGGCAGCGCTTCGTGCGGCAGCTAAGCGGCTAATAAAAAACCATCATGATAAAAATTTATTCCACGCCGTTCTGCCCGTATTGCTCGACTCTCAAAGATTATTTGAAGGATAAAAAAGTTAATTTCACGGAAGTCGATGTTTCGGAGGATGAAAAGGAGCGCAACGAAATGATCGAGCTTTCCGGCCAGATCGGGGTGCCGGTGGTGAATGTTGACGGAAAGATTATTGTCGGTTTCGATAAGGAGCAAATTGACGAAGTGTTAAAATTAAAATGAAGATATTAAAACTGACGCATTGATTTGCGCCAGTTTTAATAATAATTTCTAATTTCTAATTTTAAATTTCTATTAAATTTTCCAATTTCAAATTTTTAAGCGGAATTTTTGTTTGAAAATTGAAAATTGTTTCATTGAAAATTCAATGAAAATTAGAAATTGAAAATTGAAAATTATTTTTGTATGGCAAAAATTGCAATTAATGGTTTGGGCAGGATTGGCAGGCATGTTTTCAAGCTTATTTTGGATAAGCACCCGGAATTGGAGTTGGCGGCAATAAATGACCTCACTGATCCCAAGGCGGTGGCGCATCTTTTGAAATATGATTCGATTTATGGGCGGTGGGATAAAGAAATTGAAGTTTCGGAAAAAGAAATAGTGGTGCGCGGCAAGAAAAGCAATAATCGGATTGCGGTTTTTGCAGAAACCGACCCGGGGAGTTTGCCTTGGAAAAAGTTGGGCGTGGATGTTGTTTTGGAATGCACCGGGAGGTTCACTAAATACGATGACGCGGCCAAACATTTGATTGCGGGCGCGAAAAAAGTAATTATTTCGGCGCCGTCAAAGGATGGCGACAAGGTGCCGTCTTATTTGCTGGGTATCAATGCCGATCAATATGATTCGGCAAAAACCGATATTATGGATATGGCTTCCTGCACCACTAATTGTCTGGCGCCGGTGGCAAAGGTTTTAAATGAAAATTTTGGCATTGTAAAAGGGTTCATGACCACAGTGCATGCCTATACTAATGACCAAAAGATTTTGGACTTGCCGCACAGCGATTTGCGGCGAAGCCGCGCGGCGGGATTGAATATCATTCCCACCAGCACGGGCGCGGCCAAAGCCATTGGCAAAGTGATTCCCGAGCTGAAGGGAAAACTCGACGGCATTGCGTTGCGGGTTCCGGTTCCGACCGGATCGGTGGTTGATTTGATTTGCGAATTGGAACGGGAAGTATCGATTGCCGAAGTCAACAGCGCCTTGGAGCTGGCGACGAAGAAAAAACCGCTCAAAGGCATTCTGGCCTACGAAACCGCGCCGCTGGTATCATCCGATTATATCGGCAGCGGCTATTCGTCAATTGTCGACGCCGGCCTGACTATGGCCAACGGCAATATGGTGAAAGTCGTCGCCTGGTATGACAATGAATGGGGCTATTCCACAAGATTGGCCGAATTCGCGGAATTTGTGGGCAACAAAATTTAACAATTTCTGATTTCTAATTCAAATTTCTATTAAATTTCTAAATCTCAAATTTTTAAACGGTTTTTTAGTTTGAAAATTGAAAATTGTTTCATTGAAAATTCAATGAAAATTAGAAATTGAAAATTGAAAATTGTTGATTTCAATGATAAAAAAAGGGGAACTTTATTATCCGGATGCGGCGGCAAAAAAGAGGGCGTGGCTGAAGTCAAAAAACGTTTACGCTTTGGCTGAGAAAAATCCGGTGAAGTTTTGGGAGAATGTGGCCAAGGAATTGCTTTGGCGGAAGAAATGGACGAAAGCGTACACTGATACGCCGCCGCATATCAAGTGGTTTGCGGGCGCGAAATTGAATATCACGGAAAATTGTTTGGATCGGAATTTGGCGGCGCGCAAAAATAAAGTGGCGTTGATTTGGGAACCGGATGATTCAAGCCAGCCGGCGCGGATTATTACTTATTATGATCTTTACCGCCAGGTGAACAAATTTGCCAACGGACTGAAAAAATTGGGCGTGAAAAAAGGCGACCGCGTGGGTATTTATTTGCCTATGATTCCGGAAGTGGTGGTGGCCATGCTTGCTTGCGCCCGCATCGGTGCGGTGCATTCGGTGGTTTTTTCGGCATTTTCGGCGCAAGCCTTGCAAGTGCGTTTGCAAGATGCGGGCGCCAAAATTTTGGTTACCTGCGATGGTTATTTTCGCCGCGGCAAAATTATTGATCTTAAGAAGCAGGCCGATGAAGGTATTATTGAAACCGCAGTGCAAAAAGTGGTGGTGGTCAAACGCGCGGCCAATCAAATTCCTTGGACGCAAGCTCGGGATTTTTGGTTTGATGAAGTTGCGGCAAAAGAGCCGGATGAATGCGCGTCGGCAGTGATGGATGCCGAAGACCCAATGTTTATTTTGTACACCAGCGGTTCCACCGGAAAGCCCAAAGGCGCTCTGCATACTTGCGGCGGTTATATGGTGTCGGCTTACGCTTCCGACAAATGGATATTTGATTTGACCGATGATGATATTTTTTGGTCCACGGCTGATATTGGCTGGGTTACGGGTCATACTTATTCTTGCTATGGCCCGTTGTTAAACGGCGCGACATTTATTATGTTCGAGGGTTTGGCTGATTATCCCAATCCGGATCGTTGGGCCAACGTGATCGACAAATACGGCGTGACCGTATTTTACACTGCGCCGACCGCCATTCGAATGTTTATGAAAAATGGCATTGAGATTTTAAAGCCCTATACCATGAAAACATTGCAGGTACTGGGTTCGGTGGGCGAGCCGATTTCGGAAAAAGCTTGGTTTTGGTATTTTGAAAATGTGGGCAAAAAAAGATGTCCCATTTTGGACACTTGGTGGCAGACTGAAACTGGCGGCATTATTGCTACGTCTTTGCCAGGAATCGGGCCGTTTAAACCGGCGCATACCGGCTTGCCTTTGCCTGGTATCCGCGTTCGCGTGGTGGATGAAAACGGCAAGGTTTGCAAAGCCGGTCAGGAGGGCAGCGTGGTGCTGTTCCCGCCGTTTTGTCCCAGTTTGTTGCGCGGCGTGTGGGGCAATGAGCAAAAATTCATTGACACTTATTGGAGCCAATATCAAAGCAAATACTATTTTTCCGGAGATTTGGGAATCCGCGATAAAAACGGCTTATTGCGCGTGGTGGGTCGGGCTGATGATATGATCAAAGTGGCGGGCCATCGTTTGACCACGGGCGAACTGGAAAGCGCGGCTTGTCATGCCGCGGGCGTGGCCGAATGCGCGGTTGTTGGCGTGGTGGACGAGATCAAAGGCGAAGTGCCGGTGGCGTTCGTGGTTCCGAAAACCGCGGATGTCGCGGGTTTGAAAGAAAAAGTGATTGCCGCGATCCGTGCCACGATCGGGCCGATTGCCACGCCGCATGAGGTTTTCATCGTGACCGATCTGCCGAAAACCCGTTCCGGCAAGATCATGCGCCGCATTTTGCGCAAAGTCTTTACCAAAGAAGAACTGGGCGATTTGTCAACGCTTGCCAATCCCGAAAGCGTGGAAAGCATTAAAAACACTGTCAATCCCGTGTAGTATTTGTATTTGGGGTCGTTCCCCTGCGAATCCGCCGCTCGCGGCGAAGCAGGGGTGCGACCCCGGTAAACTGTATTTTGATTTGTAATTACAAAGCACAAACTTTTAAATCGATATAATCATGGAATTTAACTACCAAAATATTGTTATTTTAGCATTGAGCTTGGTTTTGTTTTTAATGCCGGTTGCCAAAGCCGGCGCTGCCGAACCAACGCTTGGAGAGCTTCAATCTCAGGTCAGCCAGTTAAAGAATGCAATCAATCAATTCGCGAATATCTTCCAGCGGCGGCTTGCGGCTTGCAACGCGCCAACCGGCTCAAATTTGACAATCGTATCGGCCGAGAGCGCGGTTAAAAAAGCGGTTGATTATGTCAATAATAATATGCTGACTTCGGGTACTGTAGCGACCTTTAAGGACGTAAAAGATGAAAACGGCTTATATACTTTTAAATTGGCCGTTCTGGGAAAGGATTACCCGGCTTATGTGACCAAAAACGCCAAACTTTTTTTTGCCGATGGCATTCCGCAGGCGATTGATTTGGATAAAATCGTGGAAAAAGCCGCTGCGGCCGATTCAACCGTGTTGAAATCCAACAAGCCTGATGTAAAAGTGTTTGTGATGAGCTATTGCCCTTATGGTTTGCAAGCGCAAAAAATGTATTTGCCCGTTTATGACCTGTTGAAAAACAAAACAACAATGGGAATATATTTCGTGAACTACGCGATGCATGGCAAAAAAGAGCTTGACGAAAATCTCCGCCAGTATTGCATTCAGAAAGAGCAGGGCGATAAAATGTCGGCCTACCTGAAATGCTTTACCGTTGCCGCTACGGCCGCGGACGGAACCGCTGAATTCGCCAAATGCCTGACCTCGGCGCAAATCGACCAGACCAAGCTCACTGCTTGCGTGGCCGCAACCGACAAGGAATTCAAGGTTACCGCCGGTTTCAATGACAAATCCACTTGGGTGAGCGGCCAATTCCCGAAATTCACGGTCAACGATGACCTGAATACGAAATACGGGGTGCAGGGTTCGCCCACGATCGTTATTAACGGCCAGGAGGTCAGCATCGGGCGCAGCCCAGAAGAATTTTTAAAGGCGGTTTGCGCCGCGTTTAACGTGTCGCCGGCGGAGTGCAACACCAAACTAAGCGCCGACCAGCCCTCAACCGGATTTGGCAGTGGCAACGCTGTATCCAACGCTTCCGGCAGTTGCAACTGATTTGTATTTATATTTGGGTATTTGAGGTCAGTCCTCGGTGTAATCGCCGAGGTCTGACCTCGGCAAACTGTATTCTGAATTTCGCAATTTATCGCTTTTGCGTGGTTTTGTTTTAAAAATTTTAATATGGTAAAATATGTTTATGGAGATAATGGAATTCCGGCAAAGTTTGTTTTGGGATGTAAATCCCAAAAATATTGATCCCCAAAAGAACGCCCAATATGTGATTGAGCGGATTTTGGATTTTGGCAATGACTTGGAAGTGAAATGGATGTGGGATTATTACGACAAAGCGTTGATAAAAAAAATTGTTGATAAATCGCGTTGTTTAATGCCCGAAACAAAAAATTTATGGCAATTGATGCTGGCAAGCAATTGAATCTTAATTTTGATATTTTGCCCAAAGAAACCAAAGTTGCTTTGGATTTTTTGAGGGGTCAATCTTGGCTAAAAAATGACGATTGGTATTTGGCGGGTGGGACGGCCTTGGCATTGCAGGCGGGGCATCGAAAATCTTTTGATTTGGATTTCTTTAATAAAAAAGGAGTTTTTGATAATGTTGGGTTGATTGAAAATTTTTCGGACAATAATGATTGGGAAATGACCATAAATAAAGAAAATACGATTTATGGTAAATTGTCTGGCGCAAAAGTAAGTTTTATCGCCTATCCGTTTTTTGTTCCGGACAAGGAATTCATAAAATACGGCACGATAAACATATTGTCAGTGCGGGATGTGGCGGTAATGAAAATCATTGCCATTTCGCAAAGAGGCCGGAAGCGCGATTTTTTTGATTTATATTGGTGCGCGAAAAATATTGAGCCGTTAGAGGAAACGATAAAGCGATTAAAAAAACAATACCCATCAGTTGCGCACGATTATTACCATATTATGAAAAGTTTGGCGTATTTTGATGACGCGGAAAGCGATCCCGATTTGGAATTAAATTTTAAAACAAATTGGCTGGAAGTCAAAAAGTATTTCGCAAAAGAAGTACCGCAAATAATGAAAAAAATAATGGAGTTAAAATAAAAAATTTGAGGTTTAAACAGCCATACTATTAAATCAAAAAATATTTTATGGTTAAGGCGATAGTTTTAAAGCTTGCAAAAATTAAATATGGTGGCAAGTCCATTGGCGATGATATTCGCGTGGAAATTGAGGCGATGGGACAGATCGCAACAATTGATAAAAAGATTAAAATTAACACCGGCGCGGAAATAAACCGCGAAGCGGCAAGGTTTTTAATTGATCAAAAATCGTTTAAGACTGGAGTTAAAATCACCGTGATTGAAAAAGATTTGTTGTTCAATGATGTTGGTATTGTTGAGAAAAACATTAAAATTGATGTTGAGCAAGGCAAGCCGCAGGAATTTTCGTTTGAGATTCAAGTGAGAGAAAATCGGTCAGTGTTGCTGAATAAATTTTGGGGCAAAGCGGTGGCGGTTTTTGAAGTAATTTTGGCGGTAGAAGTTTTTGAAATGGCGCAATATGTGCCGGATAACGATGATAACAAAGGTTGGCTTAATATAATACTTGAATCAGACAAAACATTTGTTTCGATTCCTGCATATACAAAAATAAAAACAGAAAAAATTGAGAAAAAAAGAGAATATTTTATACCCTTGGAAGGCGCTTATCGTGGAAAATTAGCGACGGTAAAATTAACGGATGACGGTACTTCTCAATTTATTTCCGGAATTGTGCATAAGCCGATGGCGCATGCTCAATATTCGATTTCCCAAAAAATACTTTCTCTTGGTGATAAAAAGTATAAGGCGGCCGATCATCCTGATTCTCCATGGAAAAAAGGATTGTACGATATTGAAATTCCTGATTATCCCCATCAAGGCGGCGCAAGATACCAAAAAGATGCTCCGAGGGCTAAAACATGGTTTAGAGTTGGACATAGCGGGGCGAGATATTTGCATACGGGTATGCAATCGCTTGGATGCCTTACAGTTGTCGAAGTTTCTCGTTGGGCGGAAATTTATAACGCGCTAATAAAGGCGCGCAAAGGCGATTCTGCCAGTGTGGGCGTACTTGAAGTGATTGATTGATATGAAGTTGCTTAATTTCCGCATTTTAATTGCTGTGGGAGTTATTTTGGCGGTGATTGTGTTTTTGGTTGGATTTTTTGTTTGGCAAAAATATCCTTTTGGAGTTAAAAAATATAAAACTATTGAAATCGGCATGGCCGCGGCGGAAAAAGCAAATGATCATATAGTTTGGGCACCGCCGTATGACACTGTTCCCGAGTCGGATTTTTATGTGTATTCTTTAGGTGATGAAGCAATGTGCATCAGTTCGGATTGCGGAATGGGGGCGTATTTTGTGGAGTGTCTGGGCGGATGGATTTCTGGCTATAAAGATATCGGCGAAGTGGCTGATTACGGTTTGCGTGAAGTGGGAGTTAATATCGACAAGCAAAAAATTATCACGATTGCCGATAAAGATGCAAAAATTGTTGGTATTTACCCTGGTGCCGGGATCAGAAATTTGCCCTATATTATGAATAACCATCGCAATCTTGCTTCAAAAGAAACTTTTAATATTTGTTGGAACATGATGCCACAGCTATGGAAATGATTTCGTAATTAAAATTTTTATGTTTGCTCCGAAAACAGAAAATGCAATTTTGATGTAGAAATTGGAAGAGATATGCTTATTGGTTATAAAACAAATGACATTGAAACCTACGCTTTGTGGAGCGGCGTTGCTGATCCGATCGGGCAGTTGATAAATGATGGCAAAAATGTAATTTTATTTGTAACCGCGAGAAGAGTGTCGCGCGAGCTCAATGAATTGGCAAAGAATGGTTTGGTAATTTTTGATATTCAAAAAATCAAAGAATTTATTTGTTGGACAAAGGAAATGGAATGCAAAAGGGGCTCCGCAAGCGGAATCCCTAAGCTATAGATTTATTGATCATTGCTGATCAATTTTATAATAGCAAATTAAATGATATTGTCAAAGCAAATGAAAATCAGCCCGCAGCCATTGCAAAATATGCGATAACCGAATAAAATTCAGTTAGTTCCATTTTGGAAAATGTTGCCGTGGAAAAGAAAAATAAATAATGATAAAAATCATTAAAAGTTTGATTGCAGATTAAACAATAATGGAATTAAAATAAAAAAAGGGATTGTTGTGGTAAATGCTAAAAGAGTAAAGAAGTACATACCATCAATAATCCACCAACCGTCAATATCATTGATTTTGACAATACTCCGCCAACAGTCAAGATACTGCCTATTAAAAACCATACCGTGGCTAGAATAAACGTAATTTAGGCACCTCCTTGGAATTGCTAACATCATAAATAATAAAATTGTCAATACTATGGAAACAGAAAATCAAAAAAATATGGAAAATATAAATGATAAAAATGTAGTGTGGTTCAAGGAGGTGACCAAGAAGGATGTGGAGCTGGTCGGGGGAAAAAACGGGTCGTTGGGCGAAATGTTTTCGCAGCTGGGGGAGAAGGGCGTGCCGATTCCGAATGGGTTTATTACCACCAGCACCGCGTTTTGGCGCTATTTGAAGCACAATGGGATTGATAAAAAATTAGAAGGGATTTTTAAGGATTTGGATGTTTCTAATTTGGAGAAACTGAAAAAAGCCAGCACGCTGGCGCGCAATTTGGTTTTGAAGGGAGAATTTCCCGCGGATTTTCGGAATCAGATATTGGAAGCATACAAAGAATTGTCGGCGTATTACAAAACGAAGAATGTGAATGTGGCGGTGCGGTCATCCGCGACCGCGGAGGATTTGGCCGGGGCGTCGTTTGCCGGCGCTCACGAAACCTATTTGAACATTGACACGCCTGCGGAATTGCTGGACGCGGTGAAAAAATGCATTTCGTCGCTTTATTTGGATCGGGCGATTGTTTATCGCGCCGAAAAGGGTTTTGATACCTTGAAGGTGGCGCTGTCCGTGGGTGTGATGAGGATGGTGCGCTCGGATCTGGCTTCGGCGGGTATTATGTTCACCTTGGACACGGAAACCGGATTCCGTAACGTGGTGCTGGTCAATTCCATTTATGGCGCGGGCGAGATGATTGTGAAGGGTCATGTGGTGGCCGACCAGTTCTATGTTTTCAAACCTTCTCTGAAATCAGGCAAGCCCGCGATCATTTCCAAGACATTGGGCAATAAAGATATTAAATATATTTTTGACAAAAAAGTTGGACTGAAAGAAGTAAAGGTTTTGCCCAAAGACCAGGTGAAGTTTTCGTTGACTGATGCGGAAGTGGAACAATTAGCTAAGTGGGCGGTGATTATTGAAGACCATTATCAAGGCCCGCAAGATATTGAATGGGCCAAAGATGGCAAGACCGGCGAATTGTTCATTGTTCAGGCGCGGCCGGAGACGATTTATGCCGGCAAGGAAACGAAAAATGTTTATGAGGAATACGAAGTGAAAACCAATGCCAAGCCATTAGTTACGGGTATTGCCGTGGGGCACAAGATTGGCGAGGGAAAAATCCATATCATCCCGAATGTGAAGCAAATCAGCCAATTCAAGAAGGGTGAAATTTTAGTTACAAATATGACTGATCCGGACTGGGTGCCGATCATGCGTATCGCGTCGGCGATCGTGACCAATGAAGGTACTAAAACTTGCCACGCGGCCATCGTTTCGCGCGAGTTGGGTACGCCTTGCATTGTGGGCACGCGGAACGCCACTAAGGTTTTGGGAAACGGCGTGATGGCGACCGCGGATTGCACGCAGGGTTTGGAGGGACGGGTTTTTGCGGGAAAAATTCATTACGAAAAAAAGGAATACGATTTGGGTACGATTCCGGCTTTGCCGACCAAGATTATGCTAAACGTGGGCACGCCCGAGGGCGCATTCAAAGCCTCGTTTTTGCCCAACGATGGCGTGGGATTGGCGCGGGTGGAATTTATTTTTGCCGACAAAGTCAAAGTGCATCCGTTAGCGCTTATTAATTTCGCCAAGCTGAAAGACAAAAAGGTAAAAGCGCAAATTGAACAAATTACCGCCGGATATAAAGATAAAAAAGAATTTTTCGTGGACAAATTGGTCGAAGGAATTGCGACGATTGCGGCCGCATTTTATCCCAAGCACGTCATTGTCCGTTTTTCGGATTTTAAGACCAATGAATACAGCGCCCTGATTGGCGGTAAAGATTACGAACCGGTTGAGTCTAATCCGATGATCGGCTGGCGCGGCGCGTCGCGGTATTACGATCCGCGGTTTGAGCCGGCGTTTGCGATGGAATGCCAGGCAATCAAAAAAGTCCGGGAAACCATGGGGCTGGATAATGTTTGGGTGATGATTCCGTTTTGCCGCACTGTGGAAGAAGGCAAAAAAGTGATCGCGGTAATGAAAGATAACGGTTTGGAATCAAATGTTAATGGGTTGAAAATAATGGTAATGTGCGAGATTCCGGCCAATGTGATCTTGGCCGACCAATTTTTGGAAATATTCGACGGCATGTCGATCGGTTCCAATGATTTGACGCAACTGGCATTGGGTTTGGACCGCGACGCGGGCCAGTTGACGCATATTGCCAATGAAAATAACGAAGCGGTTAAGGTTTTAGTCAAACAGGCGATTGCGGCGTGCAAAGCGAAAGGAAAATACATCGGTATTTGCGGCCAAGCGCCCAGCGATTACCCGGAATTCGCGGAATTTATTATGCAAGAGGGAATTGAAACCATGTCGCTCAATCCGGACAGCGTAATGAAAACCATTATCAAGCTTGGCGGCCTGCAAAAATGATTTATTTTGGATATCGTTTGAAAATTGAAAATTAGAAATTGAAAATTGTTTAAAATTATGTTCGACGTAATTACTTTTGGGAGCGCGGCGTGGGATGTGTTTATGGATTTGCCGCCAAAATTTGTTAAAAAAGACGCCAAGGCGATTGCAGGGCGGGCGTTTGCGTTGAATATGGGTTCAAAGATCGATATTCCGGGGATGAGGTTTGCGTTTGGTGGCGGCGGGGTCAACACCGCCACGACCTTCGCGCGGCAAGGTTTCAAGACCGCGGTTTGCGGCATGACCGGCGATGATATTCCGGGGCGGGAAGTTGTCGAGCATTTGAAAAGGATCGGCATTGATACCGGACTGATGAGCCAAACCAAAGAGCGGGCGACCAATAATTCCGTGGTGTTGAATGCGCAAGGTGAAGACCGGGTGATTTTGGTTTATCGCGGCGCGTCGGAATTGCTGGAAAACAAAAATATCCAATGGGAAAATTTAAATGCCAAATTATTTTATTTGGCGCCTCTTTCGGGAAAATTGTGCCGTTTAACCGAACAATTTACTGCATATGCCAAAAAAAACGGAATTACCGTTGCGGCCAATCTGGGTAATTCGCAATTGGCAATGGGGAGGGCATGCGTTAAAAGCTTGCTGTCGCGGATCGATATTTTGATTTTGAATCTTGAAGAAGCTGCGGCAATGACCGGAACAAATTACGTCGACCAAGAAAAAATCATTAAAAGAGTCGTTAATATGCATCCGGGTATCAATGTGCTTACCAAAGGCAAAGAGGGCGCGATGATTATTGCTGGTGGTAAAATTTATGAAGGTAAATTGAAGGCGTTTAAAGTGGCCGATGTCACTGGCGCGGGCGACGCGTTCGCTTCGGGCTTTATGTCGGGAATGTTGGCGTCGGAAAACGATATCGAATACTCGATGAAGCTGGCGCTGGTCAATGCCAAGCATTGCCTGAGCATACGCGGGTCAGACAAGCTTCTGGCCAAAGAGGATAATTTTCTCGTGGGCCAGGAAAACATTAAAATAAAAATCAGTCCAGTTTAAAAAAGGTCGCACCTTGCAAGCATGCAGGGTGCGACCTTGGAAAACTTCTGATATAATGATTACATATTAAATTTTTAACTATGAAAATCACAATTAGCGCGATCAAGGCGGATTTGGGAGCGATCGGCGGGCATATCAAGCCGTCGCAGGCATTGCTGGACGCGGTGCAGAACCATATCAAAACAAAAAGCAAGAACATTTTGATCGATTGGCGCGTTTCGTTCACCGGGGACGATATTGCGATCCTGATGACGCACGAAATGGGTATTGGCAATGAAAAAGTGCACCGGCTTTGCTGGGATGCGTTTGTTGTTGGAATGAAAGTTGCCAAAGAGCAGGGGCTTTACGGCGCGGGTCAGGATTTGCTCAAGCTCGATTTCAACGGCACTTGCAAGGGGCTTGGGCCGGCGGTGGCGGAAATGGAATTCGAGGAGCGCGAGGCCGAACCGTTCTTGTTCCTGGCGGCGGATAAAACCGATCCGGGCGCGTTCAACTTGCCGGCTTATTTGTCATTTTGCGATCCGATGCATAATTCCGGCTTGGTGATTTCATCCAAGATCCGCCAGGGATATATTTTCCGAATTATGGATTTGGCCTGCATTGAAGAAGAAAGGATGATTGAGCTGAAAACTCCGGAGGAAATTTATGATGTCGCGGTTTTATTGCGCGATCAGGAACGGTTCGCGGTGGAAAGCATTTGGGCGCGGGCGAGTAATGACCAGTCGGCAGTGGTCAGTACCACGCGGTTGCATAATATCGCGGGCAAATACGTGGGCAAAGATGACCCGGTAATGCTGGTGCGCACACAGAAGGAATTTCCGGGCGGCGGCGAAATTCTTTCGCCCTATTCTATCGGGCATTTGGTGGCCGGATTTATGCGCGGCTCGCACCACGGGCCGCTGATGCCGGTAAAATTCGGCACGGATGTGTCGTTTTTTGACGGACCGCCGATCGTCAGCGCCGCGGCATATAGCGTTCATAACGGCAAGCTGACCGAAGCGGTTGATTGTTTCGACCATCCTTATTGGGATTTTATCCGCACGCAAATTTCGCAAAAGGCTCAGGATATCCGGCGGCAAGGTTTTTTTGGTCCCGCGATGCTGGGAATGGGCGAGCTCGAGTACATGGATGTGGCGCAAACCTTGAAAAATTTGGAAAAAAGGTTTAAAGTAGGCAAATAGGGCTTTTATTCAAAAAACGCGCTTTTACTGTGCCTATCTTAGCGGACACGGTGTTAATCGTTGTTTCGGAAGGCCACAATGAAAATTTACATTAAAATAATAATCGCGGCACTGGCGATTGGCATCGTTACGATTTCGTATTTCAATATTTTCGGCAAGCCGGTGAGCGTGGCGACCGATAAAAACGATTACAAAGTCGGCGATTCGTTGGAGGTGGTAATCAAGAACAATTTGGACAAGCCGATATGTTTTTCGTCGTGTTACCCTTATTTGATGGAATTAAAAAAATCCGGCAATTGGGTGGCATATTCATATCCTGAATGTCTTCACGGTCAAGCGTTATCCTGTGTCCAGCCAGCCGCTGAAAAGAAATTCCAATTGACCCTGGATGAAGCGGAGATTGGTACGACTCGGATGAAAATACAGGTTTGCGTTGATTGCCAGGGCCAGAATTTTCTGCCGGATTTCACTTTTTATTCGAATAATTTCGAAATTCAAAAATAATCATTTAAAACAGTTCATCTCTGCGAAGAACGAAAAAATATGCTTACGCTTAAATCAAAATTGAGGACGGAATTGGGGCGCGACACGCAAGAAATCCGGAAAAGCGGCTTCGTGCCGGCGGTATTATACGGGCCGGGAATCGGCAATTTGAATCTTGCCGTCGATGCCAAAGAATTCGTGAAGCTGTTCCGCCAGTCCGGCAAGAGTTCCCTGATATCATTGGCGATCGAGGGGCAAAAAAACACTTTTATGGTGTTGATCAATGATATTGATACCGATCCGGTGAGCGGCAATATTATCCATGCCGATCTTTATCAACCTGATTTGACCAAGGAAATCGAGGCTCAAGTGCCGATTATTTTCGAGGGCGAGTCGCTGGCGGTCAAGGATCTTGGCGGTACTTTGGTGAAAAATATTTCTGAAATTACCGTTAAAGCTTTACCAGCCGATTTGCCGCGCGAAATAAGGGTGGACATCTCCAAGTTAAAAACCTTTGAAGATGCGATTTTGGTCAAAGATTTGAATATTGGGGAAAAAGTGGAATTGTTGAAAAATCCGGATGAGATCGTGGCTTTGGCGGCTCCGGTGCAAAAAGTGGAGGAAGAGCTCGAGAAGCCGATCGAAGAGAAGGTTGAGGAAGTGGGCAAGGTGGAGAAAGAAAAGAAAGATGTGGTTACCGAAGAGGAAGCCGCGCCCAATTCAAAAAAATAATATAATTTACGCGCAAAAAGAAACGCCTGCGGTTGCAAAACCACAGGCGTTTGGGTTATGATTAATAATGCAAGCGCAATGCTTTATTTAGGTTCCACTCAAAACATACCAATGAAACCAAACAACATTATAATTTCAATTTTACTGGCAACGCTGATCGTATCGGGGAAATATATGTTGGCGGTGGCAGAGACCGCGGGCAGCACCGAAACCGGCGAATGCACGACCAAGGAAAGCTGCCAGGCGCTTCTTGGCAAATACGAATCCTTATTGAAGCAATACGATACCGATATCAGCAAGACCGCGGGGGAAAAAAAGACCTTGCAGAACCAGATTGCCGCCTTGAAGAAAAAAACCGATTCGCTGTCCGTTCAGATCAAGCAAAGCAACGCGATGATCGGCGACCTGAAGTTGCAAATCAGCGACACCGAAGATTCGGTGGAAAACACGGAGAAAAAAATTGCCGATTCCCAGCGGCATTTGGCGACGATCGTGCGCGCGATCGACGAAGCTGACCAAACTCCGTTGATTGAAGCTCTTTTGGTCGAGGAAAAGCTCTCGGATTTTTTCAATGATTTGGTTTATCTCGAGAACTTGAACGACAAATCCAACCAGATATTGCAGGATATAAAAAATTTGAAGCTGTCATTGGAAGATCAAAAAGTCGGGTTGGAAGGCGAAAAAGGCGATTTGGAAAAAACGACTCAAATGAAACTGCTGCAAAAGCAGGAGCATGAGCAAGCCCAGGCCGAATATAATAAAACGATAAAAGTTAAAGACGCGGAATTGGCGCAAACGACGAAGGCCAAGCAGCTTACCGCGGCGGTGATCCAAAAAATCAAGGAAAGGATGTTCGCGCTGGCCGGCATTGCCGATACTGACGCGCCGAATTTCGAGCAGGCCTATCAAATGGCCAAGCGTGCCGCCAATGTCACTGGCGTGCGCCCGGCGTTTTTGCTGGCGATATTGACGCAGGAATCGAATCTGGGGCAAAATGTGGGGCAATGCTATTTGACGAATACAACCACGGGCGCGGGAGTTAAAATCAAAACCGGCGCGCCGCTGGGACGGGTGATGAAGCCGGGCGCGAATATCACCAATTTCATTTCCATTACCAGCGAACTGGGCAAGGATTATAAAAAGACCGCGGTTTCCTGCCCGATGAGTTTTGGCTACGGCGGAGCGATGGGCCCGGGCCAATTCATTCCCTCGACCTGGGTTAGCTACCGCGAGCGGGTTAAGGCGATCGTGGGCCATCCGGCGAATCCTTGGAACATCGCGGACGCATTTATGGCCACGGCGCTCTACGTGGGCGATTATGGCGCCAAATTGCAGACTCGCGACGGCGAATGGAAAGCGGCAATGATCTATTTCGCCGGTACGGTTAATAAGAAATACAGCTTCTACGGCAACAGCGCCCTCAAGATCGCCGACGGCTACGCGGACGATATCGCCGCGATCGAGGGGAAGTAATCAAGCAAAAATACAAAAAAGCGGATTTAAGAACCAGTCTCTGTATTTTGAGAGGCTGGTTCTTGAATCCGCGGTTAAAATCTGTAACTCCCTGAGGTCTTGCCTCAGGGTTACAGATTTCGAGGATTCCAAAGGGGTGCCCCCTTTGGTTGATTTGCAGGGTTAACGCCCTGCAATGTCGAAATACATTCGGAAAATATAATTTTTACTAAGCGTTGGCGTTAATATTGCGTTTTTTTGCAAATATGCAAAAATAAATAAGTCGCAACAATGATAACGCTTTACAAAGGCGTTAAAACGCTTCTTTTTTTATCGAAACCCAAGTTTTCGGAGGTTTTGGGCAAAAAGGGGCGACGGTTCCAATTTGCTTAACCGTTTGGTAAGCGTTATCATTGGGCGACAACCGTCGTCCCTTTTTGGTATTTTTAACCATTTGCGTGGTTCTAACCCACGCAATAAAAAAAATATGGAGGAAAACAATAAATTGATTGTTCTTTTCGATAATGAGCCGGTGCGCCGCGCGTGGAGCCAAAAAGATGAAAAATGGTATTTTAGCGTTGTGGATATTGTTAAAGTTTTGGCTCAAAATGATCGCCCGCGAAAATATTGGGACGATCTTAAAAGAAAACTTAAACTGGAAGGAAGTGAGTTGTCCGATAAAATCGGACAACTGAAATTATTGTCCAGTGATGGAAAGAAGTATTTAACAGATGTGGCCGATGTTGAGGCGGTTTTGCGCATAATTCAGTCGATTCCCTCGCCAAAAGCCGAACCGTTTAAGCTGTGGCTGGCAAAGGTGGGTTATGAAAGAATGCAGGAAACTGTTGATCCGGAATTGGCAATGGCGCGGGCAAGAAAAAACTGGCAAATGCGCGGCCAGAGCGATAAATGGATACAACAGAGAATGTTGAGTATTGAGGTAAGGAACAAACTTACCGATTATTGGGCGGATAACGGCGTTGAAAAAGTGGATGAATATGCTAAATTGACGAACATTATACATAGTGAATGGAGCGGGCTAACAGTTAAGAACCATAAAGATTTGAAAGGATTGAAACAGCAAAATTTGCGCGACCATATGACCGATGCCGAACTGATTTTCACGGCCCTGGCCGAGCTGTCAACGCGCCAGATCGCCCAAAAAGACCAAGCGCAAGGTTATGGCGAAAACAAAACCGCGGCACACAAAGGCGGCAAAATTTCCGGCAACGCCCGTAAACAATTGGAAAAACAAACCGGCAAAAAAGTAGTTACCAAAGAAAATTTTTTAAATAATCGCGAGGAAACCAAAAAAATAGCAAATAATTCAAAATAAAGCCAATCAATTTTATAAAAATTATGTAAATTTAGCCATGGCTAAAAATACATAATTAAAAAAATATGGGAAACGAAAAAACATTCAAAAGTTTTGAAGATTTTACGAATTTGTACGAGGTGCAGAAAACTTTGCGGTTTGAATTGAAGCCAATCGGGAAAACTCAAGAGTTAATTGAGGCTAATAAAGTGTTGGAGAAGGATAAGCTTATTGATGATAATTATCATAAAATTAAGTATTATTTGGATTTATTGCATAAAAAATTTATAAAAGAGGCGCTTTCTGATATTAGTTTTGATTTGAAAGATTATTATAAAGCTTCTCAAGTCTTGGATAAAAAAGATAAAAAAACAAGAGATACTTTGAGAATTGAAGAAAATAAATTGAGAGATATTTTGGCGGTCAAGTATGATCTGAAGGCAAACGAATGGAAGGAGAAATATAAGGCAAATTTTGATTTGAAAAAAGAAGGGATTGAGATTTTGTTTGAAAAAGACAACCTGAATATTTTGAAAGCAGAATTTCTCGTTAAACCGACAAATGATTCAAGCGCGCCGGATATTGAATATTTGGAACCATTAACTGCGGAGAAAGTAAACCTTTTTGATAGTTTTAAGGGGTTCACCACTTATTTTTCAGGGTTTAATCAAACTCGCCGAAACTTTTACAGCAAAGACGACAGTACAACTGCGGTTGCGAATCGCGTCGTTAATGAAAATTTGCGGCGGTTTTGCGAAAATATAAAACTTTTTGAAGACAAGAAAAGTAATTACAGAGAAATTGTAATCACTGATGGTGAAAGACAAATTTTTGATATTAATTCATATAATCAATGCCTTACACAAGATGGAATTGACCGATACAACGAAGTAATCGGGCGTAAAGCAAAGGATGAAAGTGTAAAAGGATTGAATCAAAAAGTAAATGAATACCGACAGCAGACTAAGATAAAATTACCTTTCTTCAAGGAATTATATGGCCAGATTATGGGTGGAAAAGAACTGGCATTTCAGGAAGTGGTCATAGAAAGCGATGGCAAATTGTTTGATGTATTAGAAGAATTCATTAAATTGAATGACGCTAAAATCAACGAAAGCAAGGAATTGACGAATAGTTTTTTTGAGCATAATGAAGATTTTGATGTTGAAAAAATTTATTTGAAAAGATTGGCAATCAATTCCATCAAAAAAATATTCGGCAATAGCGCGCCAATATTTGAAAATGCCCTGCCCCATAAAGAAACCGCGAGCCGCGAAGAGAAATATAAGTTAGAAGATTTCATTTCTATTGCGCAAATAAGAGATGTTTTGTTGGGTAAGGAACTGGATTTGCCGAAAAAAATGAAACAGCTTGGCATAATCAGCCAAACAATGGTAGCTGAAGAGCTGTTTAATGGTGCGGACAAAAAATTGATTGCAGAAAATAATTATCAAACATTTCTTAATGCGTGGCGGGAGGAGTTTGCCGCTCGCCGTAGTGATTATGAAATCGCAAAGGATGCGGCATTGGAGGTTATTGGGTCTGATAAAACATTTTCAAAAAAAGAAAATCAGATAATAAAGATAAAAGAATATTGTGATGCCGCACTGGCGCTTTATCAAATGATGAAGCATTTTGCGCTGGAAAAAGGAAGCAAACCGGTTGCCGATATTGAAAGCGACAATGATTTTTATAAAAAAATTGATCAATATTGTTTTAACTATCCAATAATCGCCTATTATAATGCTTTTCGTAATTTTGTAACGAAAAAAGATTATTTGGGACGATTGTTGTTTCCCGGGTTTAACGGCGAGCGGCAAGAGAAAGATTTGCGGTCAAAGCGAGTTCTTGATGGAGCAGAAAAAATCAAATTGAATTTTGATATTGCCCACGATCACGATTGGGGCGGGTTAGCCATTTTATTTAGGGAAAGAAGTAGTTATTTCATAGGAATACCTGTAAAAGGTAAAAAAGTTAAAATTAAAACAAATGTAGCGGATTATTCTGGTGATGGTTATGAAATGATGGAATATATTCAGCTTAAATTTAAAACATTGGTTGGAAAAGGCTATGTTAGCAAATTTGGGGCAAAGTATAGCGAGCAACCAGATTTGGTTGCTATCAAAAATGCCAAAGAATTGATTGCTGAAAAATACTTAAATAAATATCCGTTACTCGGGAATGTATTACATCGTAATTATGATTCAAAGAAAGAATTTGGTAATGATATCGGGGAATTGTTAGATGATTCATATGCCCTTAAGTTTCGTGCGGTGAATAAAGATTTTGTTAATAAGTTGAATGAAGGTGGGGATTTGTATTTGTTCTCTATTGAAAGTAAAGATTTTCGCGTTGGATCAACTGGTAATTCAAATTTGCAAACGCAGTATTTTAACTATTTATTTGATGGTAAAGGTGAAATCAAGCTTAATTCTGCGGTTGAATTATATATGCGACCTCGGAATATAAATTTGCCCGTTAAAAAAGATAAACAAAATAAAGAAGTTATCGACCATAAGCGTTACGCAGAGGATAAGTATTTTTTGCACATTTCGATCATTTTAAATTTTGGAAAAGAAAAAATCGGGAATAATGGGGGCGCGATTAAGTCATTTGGAAAAAAATTTAATACCACATCTAATCAATGGTTAATTAAAAATAAAGATGTAAATATTATTGGGATTGATCGCGGCGAAAAGAATTTAGCTTATTATTCAATAATCGGGCAAGACGGAAAAATGATAGATGGAGGCAGTTTTAATGAAATTGAGGTTAAGGATCGGAATGGGAATGTTATTCGAACAGTTGATTACGCTGATCTGTTAAGAAAAAAAGCGGGCAATCGCGATGAGGCGCGGAAAAATTGGAAAACAATAGAAAATATTAAAGAGTTAAAAAATGGTTATATTTCTCAAGTTGTGCGGAAAATATGCGATTTAATTCTTGAACATAACGCAATCGTCGTGTTTGAAGATTTGAATGTTGGTTTTAAGAGGACGCGCAGCGCCCTTGATTTTCCCATTTATCAAAAACTTGAGTTGGCATTAGTGAAAAAATTAAATTACTTGGTCAACAAAAATGAAAAGTTGGATATGGCCGGCCACTATTTAAAAGCTTATCAGCTGGCGCCGCTTGTCGCCAATCCAAAAGATATTGGCAAGCAAACCGGTGTTATCTATTACACTCCTGCCGGTTATACTTCAAAAACTTGTCCGTTGTGCGGGTTTAGAAAAAATAACAATGAATTTTACTTTGAAAGTATCGAAAAGGCAAAGAAAACTCTAAGCAAATTGGAATCAATTGGTTACGATGAAGTGAAAAAAAGATTTGCAGTTACTTATTGTTTTAGCGATTTTCAAAGTGATGAAGAAAAAACAAAAGCAAAGAAACAAAAACCCAATGAGCTATATGCAAACCAGGAACGAAAAGATAAATTTACAGTTTATTCCGATGTGTTGCGTTATCGTTGGCATAATTTAAAGACGGAACGGGCTATGCAGGTAGGCTGCGGAGAGGAGATTGTGGCCGATAGCAAAACGGCAAGGGGGTTGGTTAAAAAATACGATATTAACGAATGCCTAGTTGGATTATTCGACGGTAAAATTGACTATCGCGGTTCAGATATTTTAAATGAATTGGCCAAAAAAGAATTCGACAAGGATTTTTATAAGAATTTATTGCATTATTTGAATTTAATTCTTGAAATTCGCAATTGTATTTCTGATACAAAAATTGATTATATACAATGTCCTGTATGCGGGTTTCATTCTGATCATCCCGCCGAAAAATTACGATTAGTAACAAATGGTGATGCTAACGGCGCTTATAATATTGCGCGTAAAGGGTTGTTGATATTGGAGAAAATTAGGCGATTTAAGGAAGATATTGAAAAAATAGAATGGAAAGATTTATCAGTGGGGATTGAAGAATGGGATAAATTTACTCAAAAAGATAGCAAAAAATAATGGAGGATTTTATTCAGATTTCAAAGTTGAATGATTTTGTGTTTTGCCCTTATTCGGTTTATTTGCATTCGGTTTATGAGAGTTTCAATCAGAAAACTTATCATCGCACGGCGCAGACGGTGGGGAAAATCGCGCACGAGCCGGTGGATACTAAAACCTATACGACTTCGGCGCATATTTTGCAGGGAATGGAAGTCAGTTCCGAAACTTATGGTTTGATTGGCAAAATTGACACATTTGACACAAAAAGCGGGGCGCTGGTGGAGCGGAAATTCAAGATCAAAAAGATATTTGATGGCTATAAATACCAGCTTTATGCGCAAATGTATTGTTTGCGGGAAATGGGATACGAGGTGAAAAGCTTGGCAATTCAGTCGCTTTCGGACAACAAGCGGTACAAAATCCAGATGCCGGACAGGGCGGAGCTGGACAAATTTGAAAAATTGGTCAATGATATGCAAAATTACAAAGCTGAGCCGGTTAAAGATAAAAACCCGATAAAATGCGGGCAGTGCATCTATAAGCCGCTTTGCCATTAGGACATGTTAAGTTTGCCCGATTTTAAAGAGAAGCAGATACTCTTTGTGAGCGCCAAAGATGCCGAAATCGACAAAATCAAATTCGTTAATGACAATATTTGTTTGTCAAAAAACGGAAAGATCGAGAATCGGATTTCGTGCCACAAGGTGTTTTCGCTGTTTTTGATGGGCGATTGTTCGCTCACCAGCGTTTTGGTGAGAAATTGCCAAGATTACGGCGTGTCGATTTTCCTTCTGAAAAACAATTTTTTGAATTATGCGCAAATCGTGTCGCAGGCCGATGGCAATTATTTGTTGCGGGAAAAACAATACGCAATGAGTGCGGCGCAGGATTTGGAGGCTGCCAAAAAGCTTGTCGGCAACAAGATTTTAAACCAAATCCGCTTATTGGAAAATTCAGATGAAAAAGAAGCGGCGCTGTCTTTGGAAAAAATAAAAGCCAAAATCGGCGCGGCGTCAAACGCGAAAGATCTGCTGGGATTGGAGGGCGCGGCGGGCAAATTCTTTTTCCAAAGTTATTTCAAGAATCTTGGGTGGAAGCGGCGGATGCCGCGCGCCAAAACCGACATTCCCAACTTTTTGATGGATATCGGCTACACGATGCTTTTTAACTTCACAGAAGCGACGCTGGGAATTTATGGTTTTGACGCCTACCGCGGGTTTTACCACAAGCTATTTTTCCAGCGCAAATCATTGGCGTGCGATTTGATGGAGCCGTTTAGGTGCATTATCGACAGGCAGATTGTGAAATCGCACAATTTGGGGCAAATTACCGTCGCCGATTTCAAATTGCGCAAGGGTGCGTATTGCATGGGGTTTGAAGAACAAAAGAAATATGTGAATATCTTTGCGGAAGCGATAATGGAGCGCAAAGAAGATATTTTTTGCTATGTTCGCGATTATTACTATTGCGTGGTTAATGCCGCTAATTTTCCCGAATTTAAGCTGAAATAATATGTTTATCGTTGCATACGATTTTGAGGATACAAGGCGGCGGAGTAAATTTTCCAAATTTTTGAAAAAATTCGGTCGGAGGTTGCAATATTCGGTTTTTGAGATAAAAAATAGCCAGCGGGTTTTGGAGAATATCGCCAAAGAGATTGATATGAAATATAAGCCGTATTTTACTAAAAACGACAGTATTGTTATAATCTATGTATGCGAGGCGTGCAAAACGAAGGTGAAAAGATACGGATACGCCGCAAATGAAGAAAAGCCGGTTGTGTTCTTCTAAAATTGAATAGATACAAAACAAAAAGTAGCAAATTGGTGGAAATTGCAGTGTATCTATTAGAAATTTGAGGTTTTAAACCTTAGTCTTTATGGATTTCATCGCTCTAATTAGCTTAAAGTCGTTATTCGTAATTTTATCGATAATCGCATCTTTCAAGCTAATTAGAGCTAATCCAGCTCTCTAATAGGCATATTCAATTTCTACTTTTGTAGATTTCATTCCAAGATATATAATTACCCGCTCTAATAGGCATATTCAATTTCTACTTTTGTAGATTAGCAACGATGACGACACCGAAGTCGCTCTAATAGGCATATTCAATTTCTACTTTTGTAGATAAGGCCGCCCATCGTTGCGCGATAGGCCTCTAATAGGCATATTCAATTTCTACTTTTGTAGATAGGACGCGCAGATACCTTGTACCGCGTCTCTAATAGGCATATTCAATTTCTACTTTTGTAGATATTTACAAATTTATCCTCAATTTCGACTCTAATAGGCATATTCAATTTCTACTTTTGTAGATAATGCGGATGTTTTTCGAGGTGTATCTCTAATAGGCATATTCAATTTCTACTTTTGTAGATTCGTACGCGATATGACATTTGCAACATACTCTAATAGGCATATTCAATTTCTACTTTTGTAGATTTTCGGGCTTTTTAGTTAGTCTGCCGACTCTAATAGGCATATTCAATTTCTACTTTTGTAGATAAAATGATCTCCTTTCCTGGTATTTGGCTCTAATAGGCATATTCAATTTCTACTTTTGTAGATAATCCTATCTTGCGCCCAACTTCCAACCTCTAATAGGCATATTCAATTTCTACTTTTGTAGATATTCGCCGTCATCGACGGCGGTGCCCCTCTAATAGGCATATTCAATTTCTACTTTTGTAGATTGGCGATAATTCGCAAACGTGGAAACTCTAATAGGCATATTCAATTTCTACTTTTGTAGATTTGGACAGTCTTTGCGGATTTGATGGACTCTAATAGGCATATTCAATTTCTACTTTTGTAGATATTTTGGCTATCGCGTCATTGCGATGCTCTAATAGGCATATTCAATTTCTACTTTTGTAGATTCGCATAACTAAATCCGTATTTGCTGACTCTAATAGGCATATTCAATTTCTACTTTTGTAGATCGTGGTCTGATAATACGCGGGCAATCTCTAATAGGCATATTCAATTTCTACTTTTGTAGATTACCACTTGGGACAAAACCCCTTGTGCCTCTAATAGGCATATTCAATTTCTACTTTTGTAGATTGAAGGCAAACACCCATTTTGTATTTCTCTAATAGGCATATTCAATTTCTACTTTTGTAGATCCGCGCCTTGCAACGCCTTTGTGCCCCTCTAATAGGCATATTCAATTTCTACTTTTGTAGATTTGGTTGGTCATTGTTTTGTAATTAACTCTAATAGGCATATTCAATTTCTACTTTTGTAGATTAAAACTATGGCAATAAAAGAAAAAGACTCTAATAGGCATATTCAATTTCTACTTTTGTAGATAAAAAAATGAAAAATATTTCAAAAAACTCTAATAGGCATATTCAATTTCTACTTTTGTAGATTTGGTCATATCTCATTTTTAAATTATCTCTAATAGGCATATTCAATTTCTACTTTTGTAGATATTGAGCTTGAGATAGGTTAGATGTCTCTAATAGGCATATTCAATTTCTACTTTTGTAGATTCGACTTTTTGGACTCCTACGAAACGCTCTAATAGGCATATTCAATTTCTACTTTTGTAGATGAGTACCCCTGTTGCACCTTGCCTCTTGCTCTAATAGGCATATTCAATTTCTACTTTTGTAGATAAATTTTCCTCCCCCATTTTGTTATCTCTAATAGGCATATTCAATTTCTACTTTTGTAGATTGATAACCTAAAATCTTCCTCCCTGGCTCTAATAGGCATATTCAATTTCTACTTTTGTAGATAAGTGCTATCCGCGGGTTAAATCAAGCTCTAATAGGCATATTCAATTTCTACTTTTGTAGATCCAAGACTCCATTGCTTTGTGGAGTCTCTAATAGGCATATTCAATTTCTACTTTTGTAGATAGGTAGGACAGTTTATTGTGCTGTCACTCTAATAGGCATATTCAATTTCTACTTTTGTAGATGGGATGGTGCTTTTTGCATAAAACACGCTCTAATAGGCATATTCAATTTCTACTTTTGTAGATTTAAAGTGTTTGTGCTTGCCGCGGTGACTCTAATAGGCATATTCAATTTCTACTTTTGTAGATGTTGACGCGCATACCACATTTCGGACCTCTAATAGGCATATTCAATTTCTACTTTTGTAGATAATTTAGGTTTGTGCAAATTCAAACGCCTCTAATAGGCATATTCAATTTCTACTTTTGTAGATATAGCAAAATTGTTTATGTGGTTTTTTGATTTGTGCGTTAAATGTTATATTTAAATCGTATTTGAATACGATTTAAATACGATTTTTTCGATAAATGAAAAATTATGGATAAAAAAATTTCCGAGAAAAATATTCGCAAATTAACGCGCGCGGGAAAAGTTTCCTTGACGTTTAGCATTCCGCGCGAATTGGTGTTGGATTTGGGCTGGAAAGACGGCCAAAAAGTGGTGGTGAAAAAACGCGGCAAAGGCATTTTGGTGGAAGATTGGAAAGATTGAATTGTTAAGAAAATATCCAAATCATAGGTATCGCGATATCCCCCATGGGGAAAATAAAAAAATATGTTCGTATTTTAATTAAAAACAAAAAAGTTAAAAAATAATTTTATGGAGGGGCGGGATAAAAACAATCAGATTATTATTTATAATACCGCGGGGGGCGAGACCAAGATTGAGGTGCGGATGAAAGACGAGACCGTTTGGCTTTCGCAGAAGCAAATGGCCGAGCTTTTTGATTGTTCCGTGGATAATGTTGGTTTGCATTTGAAAAATATTTATTTAGAGGGAGAATTGGCGGAAATTTCAACTACCGAGGAATCCTCGGTAGTTCAAATTGAAGGAGGAAGGCGGGTAAGCAGGCCAACTATGCTTTATAATCTTGACGCGATAATTTCCGTGGGCTATCGCATAAATTCTTTGCGCGGCACGCAATTTCGCATTTGGGCGACGCAAAAACTAAAAGAGTATATTATCAAGGGTTTTGTTATGGACGACGAGCGTTTGGCAGAAGGAAGAGTGAAGAAAACTTATTTTGAGGAATGGGAGGAGAGAATCAGGCGGATTCGGACTTCGGAGACCAATTTTTATCAGAAGGTCAGGGATGTTTTCGCCACCAGCGCCGATTACGATCCCAAAACGGATTATGCCAAACTATTTTATGCCAGTGTGCAAAACAAATTCCATTTTGCCATTACGGGGCTTACCGCGGCCGAAATTGTTTCCGCGCGCGTTGACAGTCAAAAAGAAAATATGGGGCTCACGAATTGGAAAGGCGAGATTATCACCCGCGATCAGGCGCAAATTGCCAAAAATTACTTGGAAGAACTGGAATTGAAAAGATTAAACCTATTGGTGGAACAATTTTTGTCTTTTGCCGAATTGCAAAGCGTGGAACAAAGAGTGATGTATATGAAAGATTGGGTTAAAAAATTAGATGATTTCTTAATTTTGAACGAAAAAGAAATTTTACAAAATTCCGGTAATATTTCGCATTTGGAAATGGAGCGAGTAGTAAGAGACGAGTTGGAAAAATATAATCGGAAAAAATTAAAAGATAAGAATTAATAGGAATACCGCGACGCCTTGGGCGCGCGGTAGTTTATTGGGCGGGGTTTTGGGTAGTGACAGTGGAGGGTTGGGTTTGGACGGGGAGTGATAAATTTAGGTCTTGTTTTAGTTTTTCGAGGATTTTTTCTACCAGGAGGGTGCCGCCGAAGTAGCTTAGGTGGGTGCCGTCGGGGTTGCGGGTGGCGCGCATAATGCCGTTTTTGTCGGGCATAAACGGCTGGTAGGCGGTTTGGCCATCGGACATTAGTTCGGTGCTGGAAATGAATTTTGCCTGCGAGTTGTTTTTTACGGCGGCTTCCTGCAATTTCGACAGACGCTTTATCTTTGCGTCATAGGCTCCAACGCGCATGGCCGGTAGGCCAATCCAATACACGATCGAACCGCGGTCGGTGAATTCTTTGATAAACAATTCGGCGCGGCTTTGATAGCGGCGATCCCATTCGTTAGTGCCGAAATTGATCACTTGTTTTTTTTGATTTTCCACAACCTCAAACGATTGTGCGTCGTTGGTGCCCATCATTATGATAGCGACATTGGGTTTGAATTCGGCGATGGTTTTTTTGGCGGCTTGGTGCCAGTCGTAGAAATCGGGTCGCGACAGGCCGCTGGAAACTTTGCCTTGGCGCAAAACGGTGACATCGGAGAAACCGACCAACTCTTTTTCGGCGATGTCGCCAAAACCGCCCGCGACCGCCACGAACGAATCGCCGACCAATAAAATCCGGTAGGGTTTTTCCGGGGGCGTAAATTTAGCCGCGATCGGCGGCTCGGGCGCAGTATCGGCCGCGGATGGCGTTTGCGCCGGTTCGACCGCGTTGTTCTTTTGGAGAGATGCCGACCAGCGCGCCAGCTGCGCGCCGGCAGACTGGAACAGGTTGGCCGGGTCGGTGCCGTAGGGCGGCAGCCAGCGCAACAATTTTCCGGAATACAGAATCGGCAAGATAATGGCCAGCCCGGCGGTAAAAATGATTATTTTAGCGATGGAATTCATATTTTTGGTTGAAGGTGGTTAGCGGGAATTTACATTTTGTTTTTTTATGATTGCGCGTAATTTTCTGCTGAAAATTCGCTTTCGCTTGGCCGTCGCCGGCGCGAGCATCATAAAAAAACAAAATGCAAATTCCTATTTTACCGGAATGGGTTTTAAAAAGAAAAATAGATAAAGGGCGGGATGGTTTGCGGGGCGAAATAATAGATGGCGCAAACTAGAATAATCCAGATTAACGGCCATAAAATATTCGGCAGGTGCTTTTGGATTTTCACCATATTTTGGAACAATTTTCTTTCATAAATTATAAAAATCGCGATCAGCAAAATCGGCAGCAAAATGGCGGAATCGGTTGTATTCGGCGAATCAAATTTCAGCAACGCGGCCGCAAACGCGCTTGCGCGTTCCAGGTTTTCCGCGCGGAACAATATCCAACCCAATCCAACGAAAGAAAACGTTAAAAACCATCCCAAAATATTATTAATGATTTTTGGATTGTATCTTTCGATAATAACATTGAGTTTGAATTGTTGCCAAAGCCTTTGTGCGCACAAACCGATGCCGTGCCACAAACCCCATAAGAGGTAATGGCCGGCGGCGCCATGCCACAGGCCCGACAGCGCGAAAACAAAAATGGTATTAAGATAGCTCCGCACCGTGCCTTTGCGGTTGCCGCCCAGGGGAATGTAAATATAATCGCGCATCCAGGAATAAAAACTGATATGCCAACGGCGCCAGAATTCGGCAATCGATTTGGCACGGTATGGATATTCAAAATTAGGGGCCAGTTGGAATCCCATAAACATCGCCGCGGCGATGGCGATATCGCTGTATCCGGAAAAATCGCAATAAATTTGGAAGGTGTATCCCAGCGCGGCGAGCCACGCGGTTGCCGCGCTGATTTGTTCCGGCACGCTGAAATTATTGTCGGTCAAATTCTGGGCCAGCCAGCTGGAAACGATGATTTTTTTGAATAAACCTAAAAAAAGCATCGTCGCCGCAATATTGATCTCGCGGGGCTGTTTTGGGCCGCCATTTTTTAATTGGGGCAGGAATTCGTCGGCACGCACGATCGGTCCGGCCAACATATAAGGGAAAAAGGACGCGTACGCGAAAAAATCGACCACTGATGATTCCGCGGCGTATTTTTGTTTGCGGACGTCGATCAAGTAAGAAACCATTCGGAATGAGTAGAATGAGATTCCGATGGGAAACGCGATTTCCCAAAAAGGCAAAGACGCAGTCAGTCTGATCGAGGATAAAAAAGTTTGCGCGGAAATCCGAAAAAAATCGTAATACTTGAACAATAATAAAATGCCTAAATTTCCGAAAATTCCCAACAAAAACGCACCTTTGCCGATGAAGTTATCGTTTCTAACGGTTCGCGCCAGTAAAAAAGTGGCGAGCGCGGCCATGGCGATCAATCCGGCGAAGCGGGAGTCGATCAGCCAATAATAGTAGCCGCTGGCCGCGATCAAAAAAAGTTTGCGGATAATCGGCCAAGGTTTTAAAAACCAATAAGCCGCGACAACCGCGGCCAGGAAAATGAAAAATTCAAATGTTCCAAAAATCATCTATTTATTCTTTTTCCAGCTCCTGTCCTAATGTTTTGGAGATTTCTTCAAGATTGCCGTTAAAGATGCTTTCGATGTCGTGCCAGTTTTTTTTGATGCGGTGGTCGGTCACCCGGTCTTGGGGAATGTTGTAGGTGCGGATTTTTTCGCAACGTTCGCCGCTTCCGATCTGTTCCTTGCGCGCGCCTCCGAAAGCCGCTTCATCGTCCAATCTTTTTTTCTCCTGAAGCCGGTATTCAAGCAAAGCCATGGCATTCTCGCGATTTTGCAGCTGGTTGCGTTCGGTTTGCGAGAAAACCGCCAAACCGGTCGGGATATGGGTAATGCGCACTGCGGATTCGCGTTTATTTACGAATTGCCCGCCGGGCCCGGATGAGCGGCAGAATTCCACCCGAATTTCGTCGGGGCGGATGGTAAATTCGCTTTTTTTGGGCTTGGGCAAAACCGCGACCGTGGCGGTTGAGGTATGTATCCGCCCGTTTTTTTCGGTTTCAGGGATTCTCTGGATGCGGTGGACTCCGCCTTCGTATTTCATTGCTTCCCAAGCACCCTTGCCTTTTAATTCAAAAATAATCTCTTTGTAACCGCCAATCTCAGTCTGGTTGGAGTCCAGCACTTTTTGTTTCCAGCCATTGGTTTGGCCGTAGCGCGTGTACATTCGATATAAATCGGCGGCGAACAAGGCGGCTTCTTCGCCGCCAGTGCCGCCGCGGATTTCAACCACGATTGCGTCCGGTCCGGCCGGCTTGCTTTCGGATTTGACGATATCCTGCAAGCCGTGTTCCAGCGCCTCTTTTTGTGTTTTTAGCTGATCGTTTTCGGTTTCGGCCAGTGATGTCAATTCGGGATCTTCTTCCGACATCGTGATCAGCCGATTTTCTTCGATTTTATTGCCTATTTCCCGGATTTGGGTTTCAATTTCAATTAATTTTTCAAGATAGGATTTTCTTTTGTTGAGAATTTCGAATTTCTCCCAGTCGGAAATCAACTCAGGGTCGCTGAGTTGATTGAGCAATTTGTCGTATTCTTCCTGATGGGACAGAGCTTGAGCCATTTTTGCCTCCTTCGTTTTTTACTTGGATTTTTTTGCGAAAGTCTCTTTCTTGGCGGCTTTCTTGAGGAATTTATCAACGCGGCCCATTGCGTTCACCAAGCGGGCTTTGCCGGTGTAGAACGGATGGCAGGCGGAGCAAGTCTCGGTTTCCGTGTATTCCCGCGTGGATCCGATCGTGTATGCTTTACCGCAAGAGCATTTTACTTGCGCTTGGGGAAAATATTTCGGGTGGATATCGTTTTTCATAGGTTATTTTTGACAACATGCAAAGTATATCTCAAAAAAAACAAATTGGCAAGAGCGGAGAGTTTGGTGGAAGCTTGAAAAATCGAATAGGATATGGTATGCTATTAAATCATGAATAAACAAAGGCTGTTGAACACACAGCTGATGGTCTAAAATTAAGAAACAATGAATATCAATCTTTCAGCAGAGGAAATGACGAAAGCCGGGTTGCAATTCGGCCATAAGAAATCAAGAGTCCATCCAAAGATGAAGCCTTTTATTTTTGGAGTGAGAAATACCATTTTTATCATCGACCTGGAAAAGGTGAAAGACCGATTCCAGAACGCTTTGGACTATATTCAGGGTATGGTGGCGGAAGGAAAGACGATTGTAATCGTCGGGACGAAGACCCAATTCAAGAAAAACATAAAGACGATTGCCGCCGAAGTCGGAATGCCATATGTCAGCGAACGCTGGCTGGGCGGTACGTTCACCAACTTCAAAATCATAAAAAAGAGAATCGACTATTTCAAGGAATTGGAACGCAAAACGCAGGCGGGTGAATTTGAGAAATACACCAAAAAAGAGCAGGCCAACATCAATAAAGAGATCAAAGTTCTGGAAAAGAAACTGGGCGGTATCAAAATGATGGATAAAATGCCGGAAGCGATTTTTGTGGTGGATATGAAAAAAGACAAACTCGCGGTTAAGGAGGCGCGCGAGAACGGCGTGAAAGTGGTTGGGATCGCGGATGTAAATATCGATCCGGATCTGGCTGACTTTTCAATAATTGCCAATGACGATTCGGTGCCGTCCGTGGTGTATATCCTGGGCAAAATAAAGGAGGCGATCTTGGCCGGAAAACAAGCGATACCTGAAGCCAAACCCGCAGTAGAAACCAAATAAATTTCCAATTTCCAATTATCAATTTCCAATAAATGTTTCAAATTTCAATGTTTCAAATAAAATACAAATTTGTATTCGGTTTGATTTATTGAAAATTGGAGTTTGAAAATTGAAAATTATTTAGTAATTTATGGCTAATATTGATCTGATAAAACAACTTCGCGATGAGACCGGAATTTCGATCGGTGAATGCAAAAAAGCGCTTGACGAGGCGGGAACCATTGAAAAGGCCAAGGAAGTTTTGAAAAAGTGGGGCAAGGACTTGGCGTCAAAAAAAAGCGATCGGACAACCGGGCAGGGAAAAGTTGAGGCATATATCCATGCCAATGGCAAGATCGGAGTCATGGTTGAGTTGCGGTGCGAGACTGATTTTGTGGCGAATTCAGCGGATTTTAACGGCTTGGCGCACGAACTTTGTCTCCAGGTGGCGGCAATGGGTGACGATATGGAAACTCTTCTGACAGCTCCATGGATAAAAAATCCGTCAAAAACGGTCAAGGACCTAGTTGAAGAAACCATTGCCAAGGTCGGCGAAAATATCATCGTTAAGAAAGCCGTTCGCCTCCAGATTTAAGTTTGGGCGCGCTTTTTTGTTGGAACAATTTTTTAACAATTGGATATAATTATGGTCGAGGCTATTGTTGCGGTTATTTTCGTTGGCAGTATCGCCGGCATGGTTATGATCGGTATGCGGCGTATGCCGACGGCCAAACAGGCATCCGAGCGTTCGGCGGATTTTAAATTGGCAAATATTATACCCGGCCTGAAGGTTTGGGTTGAAGCCAGGATCAAAAAAACGCCTTATTTCAAGGATTTTTCCTGGATTGATTTTTTACAGAAGCACCTTTTGAAGGCTAAGCTTTTGATTTTAAAGGCGGAAAATAAGGTTAATGAGTACATTGTTCGTTTGCGCCAGCGCGCCGAAGCACAAAGTGCCCAAAAGGAGGCGCGACTGGATAATTATTGGCACGATTTAAAAACCATCGTTAAAACGACGCAGAAATCGGTTTTATCCAAAAAAAATACAAATAATAAAATTCAGGAAGCGGTTAAAGGGGAAAAGATAAAAGCCGATCATTCGATAACTCTTGAGAAACCAACGATTGTCGAAAACGATATCGACGTTAAAAAATCCGCGTCAGAGCCGATGATTGGCCGGGTGGTGATGCCTGAAGATGTGCTCGAAAAACCCGTTGCCCACCAAAAGAAAAAACGTTCTGCGAATTCCAAAAAAAGAAAATTACGCGATCCGTTCAGCTGGTAGCGTTCCGCTCCCGAAGTTGCTTGCCGTTAGGAACATGGCACAAGGGAACGCGGGGCAAAAGGGACTGCTGCCAAAAGGCCGGTTCAATATTGGCAGCGGGGCGCCGGGATAGCTCAGTGGTAGAGCAACTGTTTTGTAAACAGTAGGTCGTGGGTTCGAATCCCTCTCTCGGCTCATTTTGTACAGCACGATAAGGTCGCCTAAGCGGCGATTTTTTGATAAAGTAACATAATGAAGATTAAAGAAATTCAAGTTAAATCGGTTTTGACCAAGTCGGGGTTGCCCGATGCGGAGTGGGCGGTGAATCCTTATGCCGGGTGCGCTTTCGGGTGCAAATATTGTTACGCGGCGTTCATTGGCCGATGGAAACATCCCAAAGAAGAGTGGGGCGGGTTTGTTGATGTGAAAATCAACGCACCGGAGATTTTGAAGGTTGAGTTGGAAAAATTGGGCAAAAAGTTTCAAAGCAAGAATTTTGGTTCCATATTCTTCGCGTCCGTGACCGATCCCTATCAGGGAGTTGAAAGCAAATATGAAATTACTCGGCAATGTTTGCGGGTTTTGGCGGATTTCGGTTATGAAGGTGAGGTATCGATTTTGACCAAGTCCCCGCTGGTTTGCCGCGATATCGATATTTTCAAGCGATTAAAAAACACAAGCATTGGCTTGACGATAACTTCCCTGGATGACGAAGTTTCGCGTTTCCTGGAAGGCAATGCGCCGCCGGTATCGGCGCGGATAGAAGCGCTCAAGAAATTGCATCTGGCCGGAATCCGTACTTACGCGTTCGTGGGGCCGCTTCTGCCATATTTCACTGCTCGCGCCGATAAGCTCGAAAATATTTTCGCGGAATTGAAAAACAGCGGCGTTGCCGGAGTCTATATCGAACATATCAATTTATCATCCAAAATCCGTGCCCGGCTGTTCGAATATTTATCCAAAACGCCTGATCTTATTTCGTATTTTGAAAAATCCCGGACCGATGAATACCGGCAAAGCCTGGAAAACATCATTTATCCGCTGGCCGAAAAATACGGCCTTAAAATCATCACGGGAAAAGTCTTGCGCCACGGTGCATGATTATGTATTTCTTGCGATCGCAAAATTTACATAAATTTATGGTTGACTAATTTCAGTAGTTTTTTCCTTTTTAAGGCCCTTAAGAAATCAGAACATCTTGCAAGTGGTTAAAATGGAAACCGCAAAATGATTATTGAATTACTTTCGCGCAAACAAAAAACCCATTCAAATGGGATTGTTTTTTAAAAAAGAAAAAAGGAGAGGGGTTAAGATCGAGAATAGATCTCAAACTTCCCGAGAGCGATATATGTTTGCATCAAAAATATTAGGAAAAATGATACAAAACCATATAAATTAACTAAGAAAATGTCTACTCCCAAGAAATTGCCCTCTCCAGGTCCACTAATGCAGACCCAAAAGACGAAAAGCACTGTACCCCAGAGAAAATCTGCCAACCCAGTTGCCTTTTTGGGCATTTGGGGAGGCTTTTCCTGAAGGACACCCTTCAGAATTAAGATGCGCTCTGCGGAGGTTAAAACTATTGAGAGTGTCATTAAAAGAGTCATTCCCATTATAATAGTGAGAATCACTCCCCCTATTATGGCGAAGTCTCCCGGAATTTCCGTATTTTTTGGAAAAATAAATTGACCCGTTAACTCACCGCTAGTTATGAGAGATACTGAGTCTTGCAAAAAAGCGAGTTCCAAGATACTTGCGATAATAGAGCCGATACACAAAGCCGCAACTTGATAAAGAGGCAGCTTATTAAAATCCTTTTCAGACATTGGCATACTTTAGCCTCCTTTCGATATTATAGCACTAAATTTATTATAAGTCAAGGTTGTGCGATGAATTGGTTTGGGGTAAAATAAATTATATTGTTGGAATTACAATGAATAGTTTGGATTTGGAAAAAATTA
>JBAYLX010000002.1:0-40533 GCA_041663885.1 Minisyncoccota bacterium
AAATAAACCAGGGCGCACAACAAAGCCGCACCGGCGAATATCATGAAAAAAGCATGCCTTAAGGGAGTCCCGGCTAAAAAATACATCGCAAACGCGGTTGCGGCAATGATTCCAAAAGTGCTCAAATCCGGCTGCTTTAAAAGCAAAAAACCAACCAAACCCATAACCACCATAAAAGCGCCCAATGTGCTGCCGAGCTCCTTTTTTTTATCGTTACGGCGCGCCGCGCCAGCTACCCGCGAAGACAGCCAGCTCGCGAGATAAATAATAAAAATCGGCTTGAGCACTTCCGACGGCTGGACATTAGTGAAACCAAGATGTATCCACCTTTGCGCGCCACCCGCGGAAAACCCGACGCCGGGAACAAAAATCAATAAAAGCAAAATGACCGAAACCAAAAGCAACAATGGCGCCCCTTTCCGCAAATATCTGATCGGAATCTTATAGGCGATCATTCCCGCGATCAATCCGGGAATTATGCCGAACACGAACTGATGCCTGATCAAATAATAACTGTCATGATATTTGGATTGCGACAATAAAGCCGACGCGCTGGAAAGTATCAACACTCCAAAAACCACCGCGGCCGCTACCACCGCAATCAGGATAAAATCAGGATTTTTTAATTGATCTTTAATCATTTTTTTTCTCCGCAAGCTTGACCAGCCATTCCCCAAATTGCCTCCCTCGATCAGCGTAGTCTTGGAAACCGCCAAAACTTGCCGAAGCGGCCGAAAGCAAACAAATTCCACCCCGCTTGGTGTTTTTTAGCGCCAAACCAACCGCTTCTTCCATGGATTTAACGAAAAATGGAGTTAATCGCGCCAATCGCGCCCGCCCTTTCGACCCCGCCGCATTTTGGACCTCGCTCCAAATCCTTTGCCCGGTTGTCGGGAGAAGCAATAAAGTGCTGATGTTACTCGACAGGATCGCATCCGCCAACTTCTCAAAAGGCTGATTCCGTTCATAACCGCCGGCAATCAATGTTTGCACGCGCCCCCCCAAGCCCTCAATCGCCGCAACCGCGCTTTCTTGGATCGTCGAAAGCGAATCATTATAACAATCGATGCCATCATAGGTTCCAAAAAATTCCAAACGATTATCCAGCGGTTTGAATTTCTCGATCGCGGAATTGATAATATCATCCGTAATCCCGAATTCCCGGCCAATGATCGCTCCCACTTTGGCATTGTCCAAATTAAATTTTCCGATCAAAGCAGTTTGGCCGGAATATTTCCAATTATATTCATTAAACGCAATTTTCTTCGAGATTGCTTTTTGAGCGACTCCCGCCGCTTCCCTATTCGATGAATTGTAAATCAAGCAATCACTCTCAAGCTGGTGAATGGCGATATTTGCTTTTGCCAGAATATATTCGTTGTAATCTTTATAATAATCAAGGTGTTCTGGATATATATTCAGCAACACCGAAACATGCGGGCTTTTCCTTAAACCATACAATTGATGCGCCGAAAGTTCACAAACGAAAAAACTTTCCGCAGCCGCGTCTTTCAAAAAAGAAATCATTGGCGTCCCGATATTGCCGACCAAAGAAACCTTTTTCCCGGCCGCTTTGAATATATCGTAGATTATCGACGACGTCGTACTTTTTCCTTTTGTCCCGGTGATGCCTATAATCGTCCCGGGGCATTGTTCAAAAAATATTTCGGTTTGGGATGAAACTTTTCCTTTTTGATATGCTTGTTCTATTTCCGGAATATGGATTGGAATACCCGGGGTTTTAATTACGATATCATAATCGTTTATGCCCGAAAGATAATTTTCCCCGGAAAAAATTTTTATATTGGGGTTATGGACGATCAATTCCTTGATTTCATGATTAAAATTATCGGTTTTTGCTTTATCCGCAACTCCAAGCTCGGTTTTATGGCAATTTTCCAAAAAAAACCTTAATGTCGCCAATCCTTCCCGGCCCAATCCAAGAATTAGTATTTTTTTATTATTATATCGGCTTAAATCCATATGTTTTATGTCTTCATTTTACCACCAAATCATCGCCCATTAAAGCCCGGCTTGGTAAAATTGCCCAAATTTAAAGGAGAGATGCGGATACTCGCTTCCCTTAGCTGCCTTCGATTACGGTATCAAAGACACTTAACGGAAGCGTTCCGCAGAGCTCTCCTCTGTTTTGCTGGACGCTTTTATGCGCCCAATTACGCGAGATAAGTTTCAAAATCGGATTTTCATACGCGCTACGGCTTAAACTTAATACCGAAATGCCCTTTCCTTTTGCTGCGGAAATTGCCTTTCGTTTTCCTCTTTATGAATAATTGCCCATAAATCCTATTTTGAAACCGCTGATTGGAAATGTGCTCACTGACGCTTTGCCAGCTAACGCTGACGCTGACTATATTATTTTACCGCACCACAATTTTCTGTCAAATAAAGTTATCCACAACATTGGGCGTTATTATCAGGATGCTCGGCGCAGCTTTTTTTTAGCATTGCCGCCAATTTTTTTGGAAGGTTGTTTCCGCTGGTCCACGCCGCCATGATTTTTTTGGACTGGATTCCAATGCGCGGATATTCTGGTAATATTTTTTTTTGGAAATAGTCCAGCAAGGCTGGTTTCTCGCCCGCGCAAACCTGGAGGCTGAAATAAAAAGCAGCGCGCATCTCTTCAAAAGTACCGACGCATTCCATCGGTTTGGATTCGGTTTGGCCCAATAATTCCCGCATTGTCGGCAATAATCCGTTATTATCGAATAAATCGCCGCCGAATATTTTAACGGCCGCTTCTTTGCCGGCAAACGGATAAATCATCGAGTACACCGATAGACATTTCGAACATTGCCCGCACCACATGGCATTAGGCGAACTTTCGCGAGCCGCGATCGTAAACGGCTTATTGCAACTCAAAAACGAACCGAAATATTTTGGATACCGGCAAAAGATTTTTGATATCTGGATCTCGTAAAGCGGCCGCAAAAAACTGAAATAATCGACATTCTTGGCAAGGCAAGCTTTGGAATATTTGCGGAATTTATTCTCGAATTCGAATGTTTTTGAATATTGGTGGTTTACCGCCTTGCCCAGATATTCAACATTGCCTTCATTGGAACTGCGCTCCTGAGAGATTGCGACGTATCCGCAATCGAATATTGCCGCCAATCCGACTCCCAGTACCGCCAGCACCGAAGAAAACGGCGTATGGCCGTTTAAATAGCCTTGCGCGTTCAATTCGATCAGTCTTTTATCGATTTTCCTTTCAACGAAAATGTTGTCCGCCCCAGCCTCTTTGGCGACCCTTTTTAGCGCCGTATTTGCGTTGAAAGTAAACGTCGTGACTTCGTTTTTCCCCTCCTTTAATGCCTCAAACGTCACCAAAGAATCCTTTCCGCCTCCCAATGGCACCAAATAACGTTTTAAAAATCTTTTGGCAATAAGCGGCGCTTTTTTAGGTTTGGGCGGAATAATTTCAAAAAGCGGTTTTATGAACGGTATTTTGTTTTCATAAAAAAACTGGCCCATATTAAAAAACAATCCCTGCCAGAAAATTATTTGCTCCCTGTCCAGATAACCGGCATTTATGATAATTTTAGGCGAACACGCGGCTTTCCAATAGCTTGGAATTTCGGCAAGGCCCATATTAAAAATCAAATTCGACACCGCCGCTTCACCAACCCTGTCGATTTGCGCTTGATTAACGCCATGAATAATTACCGACGGATGGAATTCGATATCTCCTAGGCGGAAACAAAAAACCGCCGCCAAATCCCCGGCCGCTAATTCCCAATCAAAGCTTTCATAAACAAACTCCGGATATTTTTTTTGCAAAAAATCCAATTCCATTTTGTTAACTGATCAACCGACGAGCCTGATCGCCACGCCGATCGCGGCAAAAATTATTCCCAATATCCAAAATCGCATCGTTACTTTATGCGCCGGCCAGCCGATTGCTTCAAAATGGTGGTGGATCGGCGTTGAAAGCCAAATTTTTTTCTTGAAAATTTTTTTCGATCCCAGCTGGACAATAACTGATCCGGCTTCCATAACTAGCAAACCCGCGATTATCGGCAACACGATCACCGAATCAGTAAGGAACGCAACCACCGTCATTGTCGAGGTCAACCCCAAGACCCCGGTTTCCGCCATATAAAATTTCGCCGGAGGGATATTGAACCACAAAAATGCGAACAGCGCGCCACAAATAATCGCACAAAACGTCGCCAGATCCGCTTTTCCCTGGGAAAAAGCGATAAGCGCGAAAGCCGCGAAAATCGACGCAAATGCTCCGCCCGCCAAACCGTCGATGCCGTCGATAACGCCGCCCGCCCACGCCGCCAGCATCACTACCACGAAAAGCGGTATGTAAAGCATGCCAAGCATGACATCGAATCCGCCGGGAAAATTATAAAGCAAAGGGATGTGCATCGTCCTCCAATCCAATTTGTAATAAAACCACAATCCGCCGATGAGCCCGATCAGGGCCACGATCAGCATGCGCCGCTTAAAGCTTATGCCGCCGCCAATATATTTGCCGCCGCCGTAAACCGTCAGAAAATCATCGAACAGCCCCACCAAAGATCCCGCGACCAAAGTGAACATCGGCAGCCAGACTTCGCGCCGGGTAAAAAAATTCAAAAGAGAGAACCACCAAGGATGCGTTATGCCCAATCCAACCCAAACCTGTTCGGGGATATTTGTTATCCCCCAAACAAAAAGCGTAACCGCCAAGACCGAACCCCATATAAGCAAGCCGCCACCTCGCGGCACGGTAGTTTCGCGGTCCTTGTGGAGCGAATAGAAAACTGTCGCTTCTTCGCCGGTTATTGCTTTATGGCGCGCGTTTTTCTTCCAAAATTTGATCCGATTCAAAAAACCGATAAGGTAGGGCGCGGCAAAAAAAGCAATCAGCGACGTTAGCGCCGTGAAAACAAGCATCCTGATAATACTGAACGTAATGAAAGTCATGTGAATTTTTGTTAACCAAAAAAACGATTCACCTCAAATTGCTGGCAAAATTAACCAATTTCTGCATTTGGACTACGCGCGCCGCCGGAGAAGCGGCTCCAAGCAAAATATTAATATAATAGCGATTGCTTTCGTTCTCGAAAATATAAATCATGCACCCCCCCGCTTTCTCGGTGTAACCGGTTTTTCCGCCCGCAAGCCTCTGTCCGTCCCAAAGGTTAATGCTGAAAATGCCGTTTTCGGTTACATAGCTCCCATCGTTGGCGGTATATGAAAAAATTTCCGGGTGGGTTCTTAAAATGTATTTTACCAAAACCATCAAATCTTCGGCGCTGGATTGGTTTAATCCCCCTTCTTCTCCATCCAATCCGCTAGGATTGTAAAAAACCGTATCGCCGAGACCCAAATCGGCCGCTTTATGGTTCATTACCGCCACGAATTCATCAACACCCATGATTTCGGATAATGCGTAAGCCGCGTCATTGCTTGAATAATACAACATCAAGCCTAAAAGCTGGCGCACGCTGTTAACTTCGCCATATTTTAAATTGCCCGCCACCGGAACGTCATCCTGGGCGGATGCCGACAAGCTGACGGGGTATGTTTTATCCAAATCGTAAACATCGGGGTTCTCAAGCACCACCGTCGCCGACATCAACTTCGTGAGCGACGCGATCGGAAGGACCATCTTGGTATCTTTTTCGAACACCACCCGTTCGCGCCCAGCCGCGTTTATTATTAATGAATATGCCGACTTCGCGCTCAGTTCAATATCGGTTTGCGCCGGTTTTTTGGGCACCCGATATATCAATTCGTCCACCGGATCCGAAATTTGCGCGAATATTAAATTTTCAAACTGCATCTGTCCGTCATTGATTGCCCAAACCGCAAGCCCGCTCAACGAGCAGGCAACCATAAAAAGCGAGATTCTCCGCGCGGCCGCAACCGCAGGATGAACCAGTTTTTTCTTGAGTGCTTTATTTTTTAAGGCTAAAGGCGCCGGGGAAGGTTTTATCATTTTCCAATCAAGTTACTTTTCCAACTGTTCTGCGGTCTTTTTCAAATCAAGGCAAATACCAAGTTCTTTTAACTGTGCCGCGGAAACCTCGGAAGGCGCGCCCAACATCAAATCTTTATTATCTCCGGTTTTTGGGAATGCGATCACCTCGCGGATATTTGGCTCATTCAAAACTACCGCCAGGAAACGGTCGATTCCGGGAGCCATCCCGCCATGCGGAGGCACACCATAAGAAAACGCTTCAAAATAATGGCTGAATTTTTTCCGGGCTTCGGCTTCGGGAACACCCACTATTTCGCAAACCGATTTAAATAAATCCATATTCGTATTCCGGATACTGCCGCTCCCCAATTCATAACCGTTAGCCACCAAATCATATTGATAACCCAAAACCTTGGCAGTATTCGATTTAAGCTCATCTACATTCTCTGTTTGCGGCATAGTGAAGGGATGGTGCATCGCTTTCCATTTCTTGTCTCCAGGCAGCCATTCGAACATCGGAAAATCAACAATAAACCCAAAAGCAATTTCGTCGGGATTATTTTTATCCTTGCGCATATCCGGCTTGTCGCTTCCATACATATCCTGCGCCTGTTGCCAAGTTAAGCGCGGGAAAGGGGTTTGCGTGATTGTCTTTTCCGGAAAAAGAGTTTTTATGATTGCCGTATAAAGATTTTCGGTAATATCCAATATTTCGCCTTGGCTCATGAAAGACATCTCCATGTCAAGTTGCGTGTGTTCCGCTTGGCGATCGGCCCTCGGATCTTCGTCGCGCATGCACCGCGCGATCTGGAAATACCGCTCTACCCCCGACACCATCAATAACTGCTTGAACTGCTGGGGACTTTGCGGCATCGCGTAAAAATTACCCGGCTGCAATCGCGAAGGCACTAAAAATTCACGCGCGCCTTCGGGCGTCGATTTAATCAATAGCGGTGTTTCAACCTCGACAAAACCTTTGCCGGTCAAAAATTGGCGCATAAAATTAATAACTTTGTGGCGCACGATCAAATTCCTATGCAAACGCGCCCGGCGCAAATCAATGTAGCGGTATTTTAAACGGTGTTCTTCGGAAATTTCATAGCCATCGCCATCAATCGATATCGGCAGAGTTTCGGCCTTGGAATAGACTTCCAGCCCTTCGGCAAAAAGCTCGATCTTGCCGGTCGCAATCTGGTCGTTAACCATCGCCGGCGGTCGCTCGTTTGCCATACCCGTGATCGCCACGACCCATTCGGAGCGCACCTCTTTGGCAATTTCAAAATCCTTGTTTTTGGGGATAAAAACCGTTTGGATGATCCCGCTTTTGTCGCGCAAATCGAAAAAAATCACTTTGCCATGCGCGCGCACGGTTTGAACCCAGCCGCAAACCCGCACGGTTTTGCCTACCATCTGCGGCAAATCGCTCACCATTGTCCTCGTTATTTGATTCTCCATAATTTTTCAGTTTACTAAATTTTGGGCCAGGATTCAATGATCAGGTCTTTTTTGTTTTTTACCGGCAAATACTGGTAAATCTCTTCGCTGATAAACGGCACGAAAGGATGCATCAATTTCATCAAATTGGCTAAGGAAAAAATAAGGATCGCCTTGGTTCTTTCGGCGGATACTTTGCTTTTCGGCTCATTGATCTGCGCCTTCGCGGCTTCGATATAAACATCGCAAAATTCATGCCAAAAAAACTCGTAAAATTCGCGAATGGCATGGCCGAATTCATACTTATTGATCCGTTTTTCCGTTGATGCGGCGATTCTGGCCAGCCCCTTCAAGATCGCGCGATCAGCCTTTGTCAGCGGTTTGGGGGGAAGGCTTGCCGAATACTCTTTCTTTACCTCACCCAGCTGATAAAGCACAAAACGCGCCGCATTCCACATTTTATTGCAAAACTTTCCGCCGGAAACCATCGTGTCCTCGTTAAAATGAATATCCTGCGATTCAGTCACTTGCCAGGCCAAACCAAAGCGCGTGGCATCGGTGCCGTATTTTTCGATCAGCATCATCGGATCAATGCCGGTTCCCAATGATTTTGACATGCGGCGGCCATCCTTTGTTAATACCATGGCGTTGATAATAACGTCCGAGAAAGGAGCCTTTTTAGTGAATTGCAACCCGGAAAACGCCATCCGTGCCACCCAAATGCTGATAATGTCGCGCCCGGTGGTCAGCACCGAAGTCGGATAATATTTATTGAAATCATCCGTCGCTTTCGGCCATCCGAACACCGTCATTGGCCACAATGCCGAAGAAAACCAAGTATCGAATACATCCTCGCTGCGTTTCGGCTGGCATTTTTTGCATACCTGGCATTCTTTTGGCGTACCTGCGGCGGCAAAATGTTGATCCGGCAAGTTTTCGCAAAACCAAACCGGCATCCGCTGACCCCACCAAAGCTGGCGCGAAAGACACCAATCGCGCGGATCCTTCAGCCAAGCTGAATATGTTTTCTCCCAACGCTTGGGATGAAATTTGATCTTGCCCGATTTTCCCGCCTCCAAAGCGATTTTAGCCAATTCTTCCATCTTTAAAAACCACTGCTTGGAAGGAATTAATTGTATCCCCGCGCCGCAACGGGAACATTTTGGAACTTGGTGGCTATAATCTTCTATTTTTTCGATTAAACCGGATTGAGCCAAGTCGTTGACAATTTTTTCACGAGCTTCGGACGCCTTCAATCCCCGATAAGCGTCCGGAACATTCATATTCATTTTTCCGCGCTCATCGATAACCGAAATCATCTCCAATTTATGGCGCTGGCCGATTTGCCAATCGTTCAAATCGTGAGCCGGAGTCACTTTTACCGCCCCGGTACCAAAATTAATATCAATAATATTATCCTCAACAACCGGAATGCTTCGGCCGACAATCGGTAAAACAACTTTTTTTCCAACAAGCTTCTTATAGCGCGCGTCTTTGGGATTCACGGCTACCGCCGTATCGCCCAACATCGTTTCAGGACGGGTCGTCGCCACCGTGATATAACCCTCCCCGTCCGCGATCGGATATTTCAAATACCACAATTTCGATGGCTCCGGCGCAAAATCAACCTCCAGGTCGGAAATCGAAGTCCCGCAACGCGGGCACCAATTGACCACGCGCTCGCCGCGATAAACCCACCCCTTATCGTAATAATGGACAAACGCCGTTTCTACCGCATCCACATAATCCGGATCCATGGTAAATTTCAGCCTCGACCAATCGCAAGACGCGCCCATGGCGCGGATCTGGTTTAAAATTATATTACCGAACTGCTCGCGCCATTCCCATGCCTTTTCAAGAAATTTTTCCCGGCCAAGATCGAATCGACTGATCCCCTCCTTGCGCAATTTTTTTTCGAGCGTGCTTTGCAAAGCAATGCTGGCATGGTCAGTGCCCGGTACCCAGACCGTCACATCTCCTTTCATTCGATGATAGCGAACCAAAATATCCTGGATAGTGATATTCAACGCGTGCCCCATGTGCAAATTCCCGGTAATATTCGGCGGCGGCAAAACCACGGAAAACACTTTCTTTGATCTGGGTTTTGCTTTATCGGGGTTGAAATAACCTTTTTTCTCCCAATTTTCATACGTCTTTTTTTCCGACTCTTTTGGATTATAATGTATCGGCAATAGTTCCATAGATTAGATCTAAATATTCTTTTTGAGACAACGAATATAAATTAGCATGCCATCAGGCAAAAATCAAAAAATCCCGGGCAAAAACGCCCGTTCAAGCCACAGATTTTAGCGGCAAATCGATTGTAAATACCGTTCCTTTGCCGATTCCAGCAGATTTGACCCTTATTTTTCCACCATTACTATTGACCATCTGCGCCGCTAAATACAACCCAATCCCCTTACCGTTAACATTAACTTCTTTCGCCTTATCGCCGCGCTCAAAAATACGATTAAAAATATCGCTTTTATCGTTCGGGTCAATACCAATTCCAGTATCCGCCACAGTAATGCGCAACCAATCCGAAATAACCCCGATCGAAATTGAAACCCCTCCGTTTTGAGTGTATTTGATCGCGTTATCGACGATATTATACATCGCTTCGCGAATTCCATTAGGATCAACGTTTATCAAATCAACCGGGAATATCGGCCGAGCCAGCTTCAAATATATACCTTTATTATTAGCAACGCTCTCTAAATCGGAGATTATTCCGCCAATAAGTTCAATCACATCGGTGGGCTTTTTCACGACAACGCCTTTGTCCATTTGGAAATGAGCCACGTCCAAAAGCTCGTTAACCAAATGAATAAGGTTTCGGGTTGCTCCGAGAGATGCTTTTATTTTTTCATCAACCCGCTTTGGTATCTTCCCGTAATCGCCCTCGCTGATCATGCTCAAATATCCCTGGATTACCGTCAGCGGGCTGCGCAAATGGTGCTGTGTTGAAAGTAAAAATTGATTTTTCACCTCGCTTAAACGCTTCAATTCCCGATGGGCGCGCTTTTCCATTTCGTAAGATTTTTCAATTTTTAAATAGGCCTCTTTTATCTCTTTTGTCTGCTCGTCGACTTTCTCTTCCAGTTTTTCCGACAATTCCTCCAAAGCTTCCTTGGCTTTTTTTTGAGTAAAATTGGCTTTAATGATTTTGTCCGTGCTTTTATTGAAAAAATATCCATAGACAACGACCAAGACGAAAATCGGAATTCCGATCATTTGCGATATCTTACCGTCTATCAGAAAAACCGACGCAAAGAAAAACGCTATAAGCGCCAAACTGATCAATTGGTAATGCAAAAACATGCAATCATGAAATTTTGATTCGCAATACTGGCAACGCTTATAAGGGTTGGTTCCGAGATTATTCACTATCCAGCAATTATTGTTGATATATCCGGAATCGCCCACTTTATATTTTCGTTTTGCCGTGCTTTTTTCCATTACCTGTTTTTAAAGATTTTTTTAAAAAAAATATACATAAGAGTCGCCACGCAAAAACCGACGAAACAAGCCAGGAATATCAACATCGTCACGACCAAAATATAAATCCAGGCCAAATCAACGTATTTATCAAAATAAATAAACAAAAAGCCGACAAAAAGAAGCGCCGCAGTGGTCGCCGACACAAAATTAACTTCTCCCGGGTCTTTGGACACCATTGCTCCTTTTTTATTCGAAGATTTTTTCAAAAAAACAATATGGAACTGGTAAGGAAAATTCAATTTCATCGAAAAAACTCCAAGCAACATCAAAACGCTGGCCGCCAGAACCAGCCATTGGTTATGGATGAGGAAAGCTATCAGAACCAACGTTCCATAGACCGCGCGCGAAAACTTCAGAGAATCATCGTGCAACATTACGCATTTTTGCATATATTTTTTTTATTATCTGCTTGATATTCGGGCGCGGCGCGCGTTCGTCTTGCGGCACAACCGCCGGCAACGGTAAACTGCGATCGTTTTCGCCCAAATGGATTTGGGCATCGGATTTAATCCGGCCCAGCATCTTCAACAAGCTATTGGCGCGGATGGGCGAAAAATCCTCGCTCAAACCGGCATCTTCGATAAAACTCAAACCGGCGCGGCAGATGTCGTCCGGTTTTTGCCCGGAAAAAATCCGCACCAGCAAAGCCGCAACCCCCTTGACCATAGCCGAAGAACTGTCGATTTCGTAAAACATTTTGCCGCCGACGAACTCGGAATAAAACCAGGTGCTCACCTGGCAGCCGCGAATCAAATTAGCATCGGCCGCGCGCGCTTTATTTTGATACGGCAGTTTCTTTCCTAGCCGAATCAAATGTTTGCGCTTGTCGAACCAATTTTCGTATTTCTTAAATTCGTCGATAATTTCTTTCTGTGTTTCTTCAATAGTCATTTAATTGGTCTTAGTTGAGCATTTCCTTGGCCTCTTCAAGCGCTCCGCAAAGATAATCTATTTCTTCAACCGTGTTATAGAAAGCGAGCGATGCCCGGACCGCACCATCTGTTTTATAGTGCTCCCAAATCGGATGCGTGCAAAAATGGCCGGTGCGCACCGCAATTCCCATTTTATCCAAAAACATCCCAATATCGTAAGCATGTATGCCTTCAAGCGCGAAAGAAAAAACACCGCTCTTATTTTTCGGCGTCCCGTACAGCCTCAAGCCTTTTATTCCGGAAATTTTTTCCATTCCATAATCAACCAGCTCTTTTTCGTATTTTTGGATATTGCCCAGACCGATTCCGGTCAAATAATCAAGCGCCGCGCCCAGACCGATGGCACCGATATAATTCGGGGTCCCGGCTTCAAACTTAGTCGGCAGCTGGCTGTAAGTTGTGTGTTCGAACGTAACGCGATCAATCATATCGCCACCGCCTTGGTAGGGAGGCATTTCGTTCAACCAGCGCTCTTTTCCGTACAAAACACCAATCCCCGTCGGCGCGTATATTTTGTGGCCCGAAAAAGCGTAAAAATCGCAATCAAGGTCCTGGACGTCCACGGTTTGATGCTGAATCGCCTGGGCGCCATCGATTAAAACCGGAACATTTTTCCCATGCGCAATGGCAATCATTTCTTTTACCGGATTGATCGTGCCCAAAGAATTGGAAACATGCACCACCGACACCAATTTGGTGCGGGAATTGAATAATCGCTCATATTCATCCAAACGCAAATCGCCGCTTTCATCAAATGGAATAACTTTCAATTTGGCGCCCTTGCGATCGCACATCATTTGCCAGGGTACTATGTTGGAATGATGCTCCATCTCCGAAACAATGATTTCGTCGCCCTCTTTCACGAAACCCTCGCCAAAAGAAAACGCAACCGCGTTAATAGATGCCGTAACCCCGGCCGTAAAAATTATTTCATGACTATGGCGAACATTCAAATATGCTCTCACTTTTTCCCGCGCCGCCTCGTACATTTTGGTGCTTTGATCGCTCAAATAATGGATTCCCCGATGCACGTTGCTGTTATATTCGCAATGCATTTTATTAATGATGTCGATAACCGGCTTAGGCTTTTGCGTGGTTGCCCCGTTGTCGAAATAAACAAGAGGCTTGTCATTGACTTTTTGAGCCAATATCGGAAAGTCATTTCTTATTTTCGCCACATCGAAATTGAATGTTTTTTCCATTTTTTTATGGTCGGTTTAACGCGACCGTATAATATTAAACTCCCTGAAACGCAACTCGAAATTTTAATCGGCAAGATTGCCGATCACCTAAAAATAAAATTTATTATTTGATGGATAAACGGCAAATTTTCAATGATCCCCCAAGTTATAACCACAATAAAACAGACTACCAATAAAAAATCAACAAACCCGCTGATCATAATTTTATTACTAGATTAATTTCGAATTTTTCCGCTTCCGAGTTCAATCGCAAGATTGCTTTAATCCGCCAACCAGCTCTTTACTTAGATTATAGATGTTTCCCGCGCCCATCACAAGAACGATTTCCCCGCCTTTGGTTTCCAGGTCCAAACGTTCGGATATCTGGCCCTGGGGAACATATTCGACTTCTTTTAGGTTCACCGCCCCAACCAATTTTTGGCTGCTTACTTTTTTAACGATTTCATCGGATTCGCGGCCGGCAACTTTATAAATATCGGTAACGAAAATCTTATCGACCGGCGATTTTTTAAAAACATCCACGAAGCCATCGAATAGAATATGCGTCCGGTAGGCCTGGTGCGGCTGAAAAACGCAGATTATTTTTTTGTCCGGCCACTTTTGCCGCGCCGCCGCCATGGTTAACTTTATCTGCGTGGGATGATGGCCATAATCGGAAACCACGATGATCTTTTTCCCCGCGACAATCCCATTCTCTTGATCGAACCTTCTCCATGTTCCCTTGTATTCTGCCAGCGATGAATATATTTGTTCATCGGGAATATTTAACCGCCTTCCCACCGCCAGCGCCGCCAACCCATTGGCAATATTATGCTCACCGGGTATTTTCATAATCTGGCGCAAACGATCGGCTTCCGGCTGGAGCACGGAATATTTTTTGGTTTCAATCTTTTTATTTTCTGATCGCAAAGCAATTTTTCCGACATTCGCGTCATCAGCGCAGGCGATCAGCGCGCCAGATTTGGGCAAATGATCCGCGAATTGTTCGAAAACATGGACTAATTCCGACTCGCTCCCATAGCACTCCATATGATCCATTTCAATATTGGTCAGCACAATGATCTGCGGCCAATAATTCAAAAAAGACCGGTCGTACTCGCAGGCTTCAATGACTAAATACTCCGACTTTCCCAGGCGGAAATTCGAATCACCGAATTCTTTCACTTTGGTTCCCACAATCACCGTTGGATCAAGCTTGGCCGCCACCATCATCAAACCGATCATCGCCGTGGTCGTGCTTTTGCCATGCGCCCCGGCCACCGCGATCGTCTTATACTTTTTCGTAAGCTCGCCCAGCGCTTCGGGATATCTCATCGACTTGATCCCAAGCCGCCGCGCTTCTTTCAATTCGGCATTGGTACTTTTAACCGCAGGGCTGTAGACCACAAAATCCGGAGATAAACCATCCAATGCTTTTTCGCCAGGATAGATTTGCGCACCAGATTTTTCCAGCGCCTCGGTAATTTCGGATTTTGCCAAATCAGACCCGGTAACTTTCCATCCTTTCGCCAAATAGTAACGCGCCAATGCCGAAACGCCGATGCCGCCAATGCCGATAAAATGCACCTTTAAATGGATATCTGATTCCTTCATGGCTATTTGTAAAAAAATTATTCTCCAAGTTTAAAGCTTTCCAAAACCGTATACGCCATCCCGCCTTTTTTCGATTCGCTCTCCATCACCTCAATGGATTCCACCAAAAAAGTACGCCCGATTTTTTCATCGATCGACAGCGCCTGCTCTTGATCCATCTGCCTCAATTCAGCCTGCCTTAATCTGGCCAGCGTGATGTGGGCAGTGAACGATTTCTCTTCATCGGAATGACCCGCCTCAGCCAAGGCCTCAGCAGATAAACCTGATTCAAAAAAAGTGTTTTGCAAGTCCATTTGCAACACGTTCAAACCCGGTGATTTTTCCCCAACCGCCCAAACCATCCGCGGTAATTCCTTGCCGATCGGGCCGTAGCAAACCCGATCAAACGTAAAATCAAACGGCTCATGGCGCCGCGCGATTTCACCCGCAGCCCTGCAAACATCCATTACTTCCTGATCTCCGGTATTTCCCAAAAAAACCAGCGTCACATGAAAATTATCCGGCCAGACCCAACGCGCCGGCAAATCAAGGTAACGATCCTGAACCGCACCAAGTAATTTGCGGATTTTTTCCGGCAAACTGATTGCAATAAAAACACGATGGAATTTCATACGTTTTATGATACATTAATTTAATTATAATTCCAAACCAAAAAAGCCCGGAATAAGCTACCCCCCTACAAAGCAAAAGCGTTATCCTGCTAGATTAAATAAAATCATCAAGAGAATATATATGCGAATAATATTCGACTATATATATGAAGGAGATAAAAATTACTTTATCACTCCAACATCACTTCTTTGCCAGGTATTTTTTTATTTATAATTTTATGATAGAATTTTTCTGTAATTGATATTAAATAAAAAAATGAAATTCACAATTCCTGGCCCGCTAAAAAATAATATCTATAATCTGATGCGCGATACAGGTTATCATTTCCAACGCGAAGAAAAACGCGACGATATAACGGAATACTCTTTTGTCCGGCCACGGAACGGGTTTCCCCGTTTCCATATCTACGCCAGAATTGTAAACGGCGACGTTCTGGTTAATTTGCACCTGGACCAAAAGAAACCTGTTTACGAAGGAACCACCGCGCATTCGGGAGACTACGATGAACCGATAGTCGCGCAAGAAGCCGACAGGATAAAACGGATAGCGCAAAATTTCGGCAGCTGATTATGGAACTTATTTCCCTGACTTCAAGAAACATACAAAATACGGTTGAAACCGCGGCCCGGATTTTAAAAAAGGGCGGCGTCGTTGTGGCACCAACCGACACGGTTTATGGTTTGATCGCGGACGCGACCAATGATAGCGCGATAAAAAAAATTTACGCGATAAAAAAAAGAAGCCGGGAAAAGCCTTTGCCCGTGTTTGTCAAAAACATGGCAATGGCAAATAAATTTGCCGAGATTTCCCAAAACCAGCGAAAAATCCTTGAGGAAAAATGGCCGGGAAAAGTCACGGCGATTTTAAGAAGGAAACACGATTTAAAAATTTTCGGAGTTGCCGGCGACACAATCGCGCTGCGGATACCGTTTTACCATTTCATCAATTCTCTTTTGGAAACGCTGGATTCGCCGCTGGCCGGCACGTCGGCGAATATTTCCGGCAAACCCGCCTCCACGAAAATCGACGACATTATCCAGCAATTCCTGGGATTAAATCCGCTGCCCGACATTTTCATTAATGCCGGCGACCTGGCGGATTCGAAATCATCGACAATAATCGACATGACAAAACAAGAAATTAAAATAATCAGGGCATAGATACCATGAAAAAAATAAAAACGGCTAAAAAAAACACTTCCATCAACAAAAACCAAGAATTAAGAATTCTGGGCGAAATCATCGAAACGATCAGTTACAACCTTGATTTAAAAGAAGTGCTGGCTCGCATCGTCAAAATCGTCAGTGGCGTAACTCAGGCCGACTCTTGTTTTTTATATTTGGTCAACGGTAATGATTTGGTATTGCGCGCGTCGTTAAATCCCAAGCCCATGCAAATCGGCAATATAAAATTAAAATTGGGCGAAGGCATCACCGGCTGGGTCGCGACCAATAAAAAAACCGTTTCGATCGCCAAAAAAGCCTATGGCGACAAACGTTTCAAATTCATGAACAGCTTGCCGGAGGACAAGTTTGAAGGATTTCTTTCGGTGCCGATAATTTATCGCGACAAAGTTTTGGGCGTGATCAACGTCCAGCATTCGCGTCCGCGCGCGTATTCGAAAACCGAAATCGCGCTGTTCGAACTCGTGGCCAAAGCGACCGGAGGCGCGATTGAAAATGCCTCGCTCTTTTCAGAAAAAGAAGCTCTGAAAGAAGCCCTGGAAACCAGGAAAGTAATCGAAAAAGCCAAGGGAATTTTAATGAAAGAATATTCCGTCAGCGAAAATGATGCCTACGGATTATTACATAAAAAATCAATGGACAAACGCCTGTCGATGAAAGACATCGCCAACGCCATTATCATTTCCAACGAATTCAAAAAGTAACCGTTAAAAAAAATCCGCCATTGGCGGATTTTTTTTGCTTCACTAGACAGAGTTTCAAAATTCGAATTCCTGGATATTTTCCCAGGTATTTTCATTGATAACTACGATCTTTCCGTCGCCAACCATATAAAGATAGTCATTGACATAAACCGCTCTTTTTGGAACGATGCCGCTCACCGCCTTTATTAAAGATATCCTGTCGTTCTTGTAGGAAAATATATAACCGCCATTACCTCCCGGCATAAAAAATATCCCGTGCTGGCTGTCCATCAAAAACGCATGATGGTTATTCACCGCTTCCGACCAATGTTCATCCAAAATATATTTATCCATTTCCACGGGATTGGCCGGATTGGAAACATTAAAATAGGAAATCTTAACGCTGGAATTTTCCATACCGATACCGATAATCTTATCTTTATTCACCGGATGCAAATACCCCGAATAACCCGGAATTTTAAGTTCACCGGCCAATTTGGGATTGCGCGCGTCGGCCAGATCGATCACATAGAATGGATCAGTTTGGCGGAAAGTTACCACATACCCCTTATCTTCGATGAAACGGACCGAATAAATTTTTTCAGTCTTGCCCAGATCAAGCACCGATCCGACGATCTTCATTTCCGAATCCAGCACATAAACATCGTTAACCGTTTCGCCGCGAGCAAACCAGCTATTGCCGACAGTGGTCGCAATCCTTAAATTGCCGCGATATTCATCCAAAGAAAACTGGTTCAATGGCTGGCCCGGAACCGTGCCGCTGGCATAAAATCTGAAATCGCCCAAACCGATCTTGGCCACTATCGTCCTGTCCAAATCCCTTTTGCGCGATTTGCGATAGTCGCTGATCTTATTCGCTCTTTCGTTATAAAATTTCAGCCGGTCATCGCCGCTCAACGAGCTTTCATAATCGGACAATATGGAATTTATCTCCGTCATTTTCGCCGCGGAACTGATGTCGTAATTTGAAACCCGGGCAATCTTTTCCGATAAAGCGGATGGCAATAAATCTTTTAATGCCGCGGCATAAATCGCGAATTCATTTTCGTATGCCGGATAAGTAATATAAATATTTTCCGCGGACATATAAATCACCGTTGATCCGCCAAAACCCGCGAACGAAGTTTTATTTTCCACCATGCCTGTTGCCGCGTCAATTTTAAAAACGCTGAAAGCCGCGTTGACCGAGAGAACCCGCTTTGGATGATAGATCGCGCTGCAAGGAATCGTTATGCCCGCGCCACCGATTGAAAGCGGCCTGATCGGGCAAGTGTCGATGGCGCTGATTATAGTCCTGGTCACCATATATATCTTGCCATTGCGGAGCCGCGATCCGATTATTGAAGTATTTCCTTCGGGATTTATTCTCCATTTTTCCAATGGATTTGCCGGATTGGCAATGTTGTAGCCAGTCACTCCGCCGTCTCCGAATATGGCCAAAATATTGCCCGACAACAGCATGTCGCCGGATTTTTCGATGGAAGCGTCGACCCTCATATCTTTTACCGGCATTGCCTTTATGATCCGGGCTCCTGACGATTGGCAATCATAGCAGCGGGAAACATTAGTGCCTGAAGCAATCCCGCCATCAACGCCCCACCAGTAAACCGGATTGGTGCCCGAATAATAAATTTCCGTGCCGTCGGTTTTCACAATATCCGGCTCGTCAATGCCCGAAACTTGCGCGTTTGTTTCCGAAACCCGGTCAATGGAAACATTGGCGTTTGCCATTGGAACAACGGTTTTGGTTTGCATTGCACGATCCTCCATGGCTATTCCTAAGGTTTTAATTCCCCCGCCTCCGCCCCAACCCATGTCTTGTGTTTCCTGGATAGTTTTTTTGAAATAATTTTTAAAATCATCCGCGGAAACAAAAACTTTGAAATTTTGGGAATCGGAAACTACCACCGGCACCGCGTGAAAATTTTTCTTCAGATTCGCTATCCCCTGCGGCCCGATCTTCAACCCGTCCCACGCGCCAAACCAGGAAGCATAAAATTGTTTTACGGCCGCAACAGTCTGGCCGCCATAATAACCGGTGGCGCCCGCAGGAATGCCAAACCTCAAATCAATCAAGCAGGATTGCAGATTCGTCACCGCATCTCCTTTTTGATATGCCTCAACCGAGCCTAAGTTTGCCGGATCGCACCCGGCCGCCTGCGCCCAAATCGCGGCCGTTAATGCCGACGCCGCCAAAACCGCGCCGAAAGCAATTTTTTTTATTTTGTTCATTTTATCGATTATAATCTTAAGGCTAATTGTACCATATTTTGACACGGCGCAAAAATTGAATTAGGATTGATTCATAAAACACGATGATGTGTTTTTGATCAAGACAATGGCGTCTCCGAACCTAATTCGGGGATTTTTGTTATATTAAAACGTAAAAATCATGGATTACAAACAAATTATCGAATTATGCAAAAAAAACGGCGCGGCGATGATCGACTTGAAATTCTGCGATCTACCCGGTGCTTGGCAGCATTTTAGCGTCCCAATTGATCAGTTCGATGATAATGTTTTCACGCAAGGGTTGGGCTTTGACGGTTCATCAATCAGGGGGTTCAAAGCTATCGAAGAAAGCGACATGGCGCTGGTGCCTGATCCGAAAACATTTATTTTAGACGCGTTTGGAAAGGAAATTTTGGGCAGCCTGGTTTGCGATATATATGAACCTGTGATTATGTCGCGTTTCGCCAATGATCCGCGGCATATCGCCCAAAAAGCGCAAGCATATATAAAAGAAAGCGATATTGCCGACGAAGCTTATTTTGGACCGGAACCGGAATTTTTTATTTTCGACCGGGTCGAATTCGGCGCTGATCAAAATTTTTCTTTCCACCGCATCGAGTCCCAAGAAGCCGGTTGGAATGAAAATTCCGATGACGACGGATCGGGGTATAAAATCCGCAACAAAGAAGGATATTTTCCCATGGCGCCATCGGACCAAACCGCCGACATCCGCCGCGCGATGGTCACCGAACTGAAGCGCCTGGGCATTGAAGTTGAAAAAGAACATCATGAAGTCGCCACTGCCGGCCAAGCCGAAATCGATATCAGATACGATACGCTGGTTTCGCAAGCCGACAAAATAATGCTTTTCAAATATGTGGTAAAAAATGTCGCGCGGCGTTTTGGAAAAACTGCGACATTCATGCCCAAACCGCTTTTCGGCGACAACGGTTCGGGGATGCACACTCATATTTCGCTTTGGAAAAATGGCAATCCCCTGTTTTTTGATGCCCGCGGCTATGCCGGATTGAGCCAAACCGCGTTATGGTTCATCGGCGGATTGCTGGCGCACGGCCGGTCGCTGATGGCGCTATGCGCGCCCACAACCAATTCATACAAACGCCTTGTTCCCGGCTTCGAAGCACCAACCAATCTGACATATTCGGCGCGCAACCGCTCCGCGGCAATCCGCATTCCGATGTACAGCGAGTCGCCCGCGTTGAAACGAATCGAATTCCGGCCGGCGGATGCTTCCTGCAATCCCTATCTGGCATTTTCCGCGATGCTAATGGCCGGCCTGGACGGGATAATAAAAAAAACAGACCCGGGCCAACCCGCCAACGGCAATGTTTATAAATCAAGCGAAACGATTCCCCAAGTTCCGGCATCGCTCGAGGCCAGTTTGGAAGCTCTTGAAAGCGACCATGAATATTTGCTGGCGGGCAATGTATTCACTGATGATCTAATAAGAACTTGGATTAAATATAAACATATTACAGAATGCGATGCGATAAGGACTCGACCAACACCCCTTGAATTCTCTCTTTATTACGATATTTAAAACCATTTGCGCAACCAACAGAAATTCCCGCAATCGGGAATTTCTGTTTTAGTTGTATTTTATAAAAAAAATTGGGATAATTATAATAATATCGATTATTTTTTAAAAAAATATAAAATGAAAAACATTTCCAATAATATCGTGCGGGCATTGTGCGTACTGGCGGTTTCATTGGTAACCGGATGCACCGCGCTTGCCTGGACCGAACCCTCATCAACCGCGCCCGCGGGCAATGTGGCTGCGCCGATAAATTCCGGAAGTGCCACGCAAACAAAAACAGGTTCTTTCATCATCGGTAATACCAATTGGTCGCAATTGCAATTCTATCCGGCGGTAAATGATGCTTACAATCCAATAACCGGCGGCGGTGACCGCTCCCACTTCCATTTCAGTTTTCCAAGCACACCCGGCGGAAAAGAGCCGTTGATCGAGACTCCTTCTGATTTCTGGGTAATCGGTGCCAGCCACAATCTGGTAGCAGACGGATACGTGGAAACAAACACCGGCTTTTGCATCGGCAGCGACTGCCGCACGTCCTGGAACAGCATCACCGGGCCGTGGACGGTTTTGGGAAATAATATCCATAACAACAATACCGGCAACGTCGGCATCGGGACGGCCAGCCCGGGATACAAACTGCAGGTCAACGGCGATATCTATGCCAACGGCGGCTGGCTGCGCACCAGCGGCGGCGCGGGCTGGTACAGCGAATCGTACGGCGGCGGCTGGCATATGTCGGATACTTCATGGATACGATCATACAACGGGAAAAGTATCTGGCTGGGCGGCGGCCTGCTGGGAAGCGACGGCGGATTGACCGTGGGCTATGGCGGCGCCGGATCGCCATCCCGCGGCGCGATCATTTCCGGCAACGTCGGCATCGGGACGGCCAGCCCGGGAGCAAAATTGCATGTTGCAGGCAATCTGCTTCTTGATTCCACTCTTCATGGCGCGGGGCGTCCGGTTGATTGGGCCAATATCAACGGCGGCTCTTATGCCGGCTATTCTTACTACGCATATACCTCTATGTGCGTGCACAATAATAGCGGCTATTGCGATGCGGCAGGTGGCGTCGTTTTAGGAAGAACAAACGCTTCAGCTACAACTAATTTTCCTTCTTCGGGCAATTCTTTTATCAATGCCGGCAACGTTGGCATCGGAACAGCATCGCCGGGCGCAAAGCTTGATGTGGCCGGTGCATTGAGATTTTCTTCAGTAGATTGCATTGCCGGGCTCTGTCCGCCCAACCAAGCGATTCGCCTCACCCCCAACCTGCATTTAAATTCAGGGGCAGGCAACGCCGTGATTTTAAACTGGGACAATGGCACAACCGGAGGATCTCAAACTTTCAGAATTGGCAACGGCGCTGGTTCAGATGTCTTCTATGTACTCGCCAACGGATCGACATATGCCTCTGCATTTTACTATACTTCAGATGAGCGCCTAAAAAAGAACATAGCTCCCATTTCTGAAAGTCTGGGGAAATTGGAAAAATTAAATGGAGTCTATTTTAACTGGAAAAGCGACAACGAACCGTCAATGGGTTTGATCGCGCAGGATGTGGAAAAAGTATTTCCCGAAGCCGTATCTACAAACGCCCAAACCGGATTTAAATCCGTTGACTACGGCAAAATGGTCGCCCCGCTGATTGAAGCGATAAAAGAACAACAGCAGGAAATAACTGATCTTAAGTCGCAAATCAATGAATTACGGCAAGCGATTAGCATTTCCATAAAATAAATAGCATCATGACAAAAATTATTCTTAAATTTTTTTTTATCGTTATAATTATGTTTTTTGCTAACGCGAACAATCGCGCAATAGCTGCGCAATCATACAGCATTGCAGCGGGCAACAGCATCAAGGTTGATGAATGGGGCACTTGCAAGAATGTAATCAATTCAATCGGATCACCGCCGGTTTTTATTCCGACCAAAACTGCAGACGAATGGCAAATATTTATTAACCATCGGCCAAGCCATATCACTTTCAGCGAGTGCTTCATTCCAAAACCGATACCGCCAGATGCATCCATTTATATGTACATCCACGGTTGCGGCTACGGAAAACTTCTCACTTTGAAAGTTTCAAATTTCCCGATAACTATTTGCGGCGATGGTAATTGCGGTAACCCAGCCCCATGGGGAGGATTCGAATTTACTTTTTCCAAACAAGGAAATTATATTAAAATTGAATCGAATTCTACTTTTTTGTGGGCAAATTATAATGCACCTTGCATGCCGGGGGGCATAATCAATGCAGTCGGATTCAGTACGCCCGCAACATATCCGGCAATGACGTGGGCATCAAAAGTTATCAGCCATAAATTGGGAGTTCAAGGCATCGAAGCATCGGTGAATAACGTACTGGGCAGCCCCGATACTATCAATACCGTGATACATTTATCCTGCTGGTCAACTCCAATGAATTATTGGGCGTTTTTAGGTGACTATAAAAGCGAAATCGTGGTGGCTTTTTAAAATCATCTGGCAGACAAAAGACCTTTTCTCATAGAAACGGAATATTTATATCAGATCAAACAATCTTTGAATTTTTGATAATAAAAAAATGAAACAAAAAAAAATCTATTTTGTAATTGGCGCAATCGCAATGGCTTGTTTTTGCGCGGCCGGATATTTTATTTTTAAAGAAATAAACAATACGGACAAAAACCAATCGTCGGGGATAAAAACAAATCCAATTCAAAACAACATGGATACAAAAACATATCGGGACGATGATTACGGCTACGAAATTTATTACCCCTCAAAATTCAATTCGCAAAAAAAATCCGCGGCAATCGATATAAAAAAATCCGCATGCGGACAACAGCTTGGCATTTCAACAAAAATTGCCACGGATGACAATTTTAATTCGCCGGTTTATGAATTTGCGGTCTATTCCAATTTATTAAAATTGCCACTGAAAGATTTTTTCACTTGCCAAGCAAAAGCGAACATACCCGGTTTTGATGAAAGTAAAATTAAAAATATTCGCGCTTTCAATATCGGAAAACAAAACATTCCGGCCCTAGGTTTCTGGATGGAAAATCTTTCCAATTATATTTTGGCAGCCTATGGCGGCAATGTTTATGAATTTAAATTGGACAAAAACGACAACATTCAAGGCGTTTCTGAAGAATTTGATAATATTTTAGCAAACATCAATTTTACCGAAGGTGAAATCCAAAAATTTTGCTACAAAACGGCAAAAAATAAATACGAAAATGGCCTAGCGGCGTTTTCGCTTCCGATAAAAAGCGACCTCAACGGCACTACCGAAGTTTTTACCGGATGCATAACTGAAAAAGAAACCGCCGCCGAAATCGATTGGCCGATTTTTAAAAATATCGCCATTCATCATCTCGTTAGGGCATCCGGCGACAGCTATCAATCTGTTTGGAACGGGGTTACCAACATAACGGAAAGTACCACAGCAAACAGTTTTGGCTGGGTATTTATCGACAGCATACAACCCGCCACAGATATTGACAATGACGGCCAAAATGAAATTGTTCTCTCTGGCATTCGAAATAAGGCGGAAAAATGCGCACAATATTGCCAAGATTGGTGTTTGTACTCGCCCGCCGCAAAAAATACCTTTTGTGTTTCAAAGTGCGACGGCTGGTCGAATGACGTTATTGGCAAATTCACCCGAGAAAATTGCATTCCCGCCAAAACTCATTTACTCGCGCCCAATAATGAATGCACTGGCGAAAAATACAGCATGATTTGTGTTGAAACCGCCAACCTTGAAAACGTTAAATATAAAATTTACCGGGATTATCTTGAAAAAGAATCCGATTCCAGCAACTGGCCCGAAAAATAGCGCACCGCAAGGAACCCGATTTGATAAATTATTAAAATAAATGACACTTAATGATTTTTTATTGAAGTTCTTTTTAATCGTTGCGCTCATTATCGCAACTGTTTTTGGAATTACATATTTTAAAGATAGGCAACCCGACACCAATAAACCGCCCGCGACCGTTGATTTCCCGCAGGAACAACCGAGCACGGGCCAAGGTTCAAAAGATGGGATGGCTCCGACCCCCGATTCGCAAGAAGAAATGATAATGGATGTCCCCAATCCTGGATCAATTGCTGAAAATGCCACAACGACGAAAAACGGCCTTTATTTGCCGGAGGTATACACGTTGCCACATACTGAAAGCGGCCAAGTTAAAAAAATTGCCGCTGATAACAGCACAATCACAATCAACATCAATGGCAAAGACCAACGCGCCACTATTACTTCGGCAACTGAAATATTCAAGGACGCAAAACAATCATTATTGTCCGATATTAATGAATCAGACAGCGCCACTATCATCGGCCGGAAAAAAACCGCAGATGGAGAAGAATTCATCGCCGATTCAATTTATATCAGCGCACCGCTAAACACTGCTTATCCCGCCGCAACACCCGCCAAATAGATAACATTCAAAAAAACTTCAAACCAAATTGCTACTTTTATCAACAAAATATATAATAGAATATAATAAACAGTTGTAATCATTTCATCATTAAAAAAATGAAAAAATTTTTCAAAAGCATCGCACTGGGTTTAACTGTTGTCGCGGTTTCGGTAATTGTCAGTTGCGTGGTTTTGGCCTGGACCGAACCTCTGAACACCGCGCCCGCAGGCAACGTGGCCGCGCCAATCAACACCGGCGGGGCGTTGCAGACGAAAAGCGGCAATTTAAATATTTCCGGCAGGGTTGGAATTGGCGGCGTGACCAGTCCGACGCAACCATTGGATGTTGCGGGATATATCAAGACAAATACCGGTTTTTGTATCAACAACGATTGCCGTACGTGGAGCAGTATTACCGGACCATGGACGATTTCGGGAAACAATATTTATAACAGCAATATCGGCAACGTTGGAATCGGTACGGCGAGTCCGGCGGCAAAGCTTGATGTGGCGGGAGGCAATATTATTTCAGAACAGATGCTTTACGCGAGACATATTGACGGAAAAAATTGGAATAATAACGATACTGTCGGCGATCTGTATTTGCAATATAATAATAATTCAAATAACACTTTGATAAATTCACGCGGCGGCAACGTCGGTATCGGGACGGCGGCTCCATGGGCAAAACTTGCGGTTTCAGGAGGGAAAGCGGCATTTACGCGAGATGGCGTAAGTGAGTGCTGCGGGAATGACGCAACAATTGCGCTGGGAGAAAACACTTCCGGCACCGGACGAAAGTCCAGCATTTCTTTTCATAATGGCGGCATTGCGGAAGGCACCTTGGAATTGGCCAGCGGCGGCGAAAGAAGATTTGTAATGCGGGACAACCAAGGACAGTTGATGGGTCTGGAAATTACCGGAAAAATAAAAATTGGCGGCGGTTCGCCGGCAGCTGGTAAAGTTTTGACCAGCGATGCCAACGGCTTGGCGACCTGGACAACGGCCGCATCCGCAACCATGGCCGACATGGACTGCGGCACAAACGGCTATGTCACCGGAATAAAAAGCGGAAAACTGGTTTGCGGCGACAAGGGAACATTTGATCCAAGCATGCCCTGTAGCAGCGGGTCATTGGGAGGCCCCAACAAAAGAATTTTTGTAACCAGTTCCACATATGACGCAAGCACTTTTGTGACAAATATCAACAGCACCTCCCATGTGTACACCAGCAGCGAAACCATCGCTGATGCTAAATGCCAAGATCTAGCATACATCGCCAGTATGACAGCCAAAAGCAGCAGTAATGGCGCTTTTGGGCCGGTTTTCAAGGCAATAACCTATATGGGAAACCGCAATATATCTTCGGTATTTCCAAGCGCAAAATTATGGAGCTGCGACGCCAACAGCGCCAGCCATTGGAAACTGGTGGCAAATGATATGTCTGATATGTTCGACGCGAACGGACTGGCAAACCGTATTTATACGCAATATGGCTCCGTATCAAGCGCGGACGTTTGGACGGATTTTAAGTCGAGCGGCGCGGGCGGCTACACTTTGATTCCGCAACAAGCCAACAACTCACTTGGACTTTATCCGTCGTTCGGATTTGCCGGCGGTTGCAAATTGGGAGCTATTAGCGGCGGATTTGGTTGCTCCGGCTGGAACTGCTATAGCGCCGCAGAAGCTTGGTTTGGAAAAGCGGACCAAACGGGTGCCGGCTGGGCCTATTCCAGTAGCTTCCAAAAAAAAGACGTTTGCTGCTATAATCTTACTCCCACTTGGAATGCGTGCATCGCCGCGGCCAGTAAAGCGCTTTATTGCGTAGAACAGTAAGGTTACATACAAAACCATATGCAAAACAAAATCCACATTTTTATAACCGCCGTTATTGCGATTGTCGTTATTTGGCTGGTTTGGCGCATCAATTTAGTCGAAATCTCATTGCAACATCCGATCGCGGTTCCAGAGAGTGAGGTGTTAGAACCCAAACCATCCAGCGTGACAAAAAATACCGGCTCGGTCGAGAACGAGTCAACCAACGAAAAAATTGAAACAAGCCGGTTTATTATAATAACCGATGATGGATTTCTTACAAAAACGTTTGAAACCGGCGCCGATGGCAAGCTGAACCTATCAATTTCCAATCAAGGACAGAATACACATTCCTTTGTTATTGACAGGCTTAATATCAAAACCGGACCAATAAGCTCCGGACAAACTGTCAAAGTAACTGCAACTTTGCCCGAAGGAACAACATCGCTTGATTATTATTCTGATTCCGGGAACGACGCAAGCACTGATATATTTAAAGGCACGATCAAAATTCTTGAAAAATAGCGAACCATGCACACTTTGGAAAACAAAAAAGAGCAGTAGCTCTTTTTTGTTTAAATTATTTTTTTTGGAATTAATTTCTATTATTTGCCGCTCAATGCTTTCGCAATTCTTTGCAAGGCGGTGATATTGACTAATATTGAAAGCAATACAAACAAGTGAATCGCGAATATTTTCGAATAATTTAAAAACACCAATATCGCAACCAGAAATATCAAACGTTCTCCGCGAGACATCAATCCGCCTTTCAATTCTACATCTAACAAACCTTTTTCTTTTGCCGCAGCCTTAGCATATGTGGTCATGATCGATCCGAACAAAGCCAGAAATACCCAGGCAAAACCGGGCAAATACAAATCGGGCAAACCGACAAATAGCATTCCGAAAAGCAAAATCACCTCCACATAGCGGTCAGCAACCGTATCCCAATATGCGCCTCTCGGCGATGAAAGATTTTTCTTGCGTGCCACCGCACCGTCCACAAAATCCATGCCGGCGGCCAAAACAAAAAACGCCAGTGCCAGCCAATAACCGCCAACAAACAATTGATACGCGCAAACCAAGGCAAAAATGATTGATATTGCCGTATATTGATTGGGCGTGATCGGAAAAATCGCGAATATATTCGCGATTTTTATCTCTACTTTTTTAAACCAATCCCGATGTTGATCCAGCATATTTGATTAGCTTTACCATTTTTAATTTACCGTTCCCGTTTGCCTGTGACAAATTCCTCCACCATCTCATAGGCCTGTTCGTCGGTATATTGCACCGGCGGATGTTTCATGAAAAATGCCGACGGGCTCAACAGCGAGCCGCCGATCCCCCGGTCTTTGGCTAATTTTACCATGCGCAAGGCATCAATCACAACCCCAGCGGAATTGGGCGAATCCTCAACGCTTAACCGCAATTCAACGTCCACCGGCACATCGCCGAATTTGCGGCCTTCCATGCGGATATAGCAAACCTTATTGTCTTTCAAAAACGGCACCCAATCCGACGGCCCGATATGAAGATTATCATAGCTCAACCGCTTCCCCAATTGCGATTCCACGCTTTCGGTCTTGGAAATTTTTTTTGATTTCAACCGGTCCCGAGACAGCATATTCAAAAAATCGGTATTACCTCCGAAATTAAGCTGGTAAGAACGGTCAACCGCCACTCCCCGCTTGGCAAACAAATGGCTCAAGGTGCGGTGGACGATCGTGGCTCCGATCTGTGATTTGATATCATCGCCGATGCAAGGAATGTTTTTTTCTTTAAATCTGTTGCCCCAAACCGGGTCCGAAACAATGAACACCGGCATGCAATTCACAAAGCCGCATCCCGCGTCCAATGCCGCCTGCGCGTAATATTCGGCGGCTTTTTGCGATCCCACTGGCATATAACTCACCAACACATCGATTTCCGCCTTCTTTAATTCCTGGGCGACATCAACGGGATCCAGATTTGCAACCGAAAAAGTTTTGTCCTCCTCGTAATTTTTCATGTGCTCGGCAATTCCGTCCAAAACCGGCCCCATTTGCACCTTCACGCCCGTTTCGGCAACATTCTTGCAAAAAACCTTGGTGCAATTCGGAAGCGCGAAAATCGCTTGCGCCACATCCTTCCCGACTTTGCGCTTGTCAACGTCGAACGCCGCCGCGATCTCGATATCGCCGATGGCGTAATCCCCCACCACGTTGTGCATCAAACCGGGAACCACCTCGTCATCCTTGCCAATATTTTTGTAATAACTGATTCCCTGCACCAGACTGGAACAGCAATTCCCGATTCCGGCAATCGCCAAACGGATCTTTTTTCTTTTGTTTATTTCTGCCATATTTTTTGTTAGAATGAATTATGGTATGTTTTACATTATGTAACTATTTTACCACCGTAAAATAACAAGTCAACCATATGCTGCCAATCGAGCGCTTGGAAAAATCAAATACTACCCAAAACCTTTGGCTCTATATCCTTGCGCTTCTGGACAAACAATCCCTTTACGGCTGGGAAATTCCGACTTTGATTGAAAAAAATTTCGGCTTCCGCCCCGGAAAGATCACTCCCTATCGGGTTTTCTATCGATTAGAAACCGACGGATTCGTGAAAAGCGAAATAGATAAACGCCGCCGCATTTATAAAATCACGCCCAAAGGAAAAGAAGAAGTCAAAAAAGCTATCGATTTCTATAAAAAAATATTAGCCAGCTTGAAAAATGGATAACAAAGAATCCGCCCAAAAATTAAACGAGATCGCCGATCTTTTGGAAATCAAGGGCGACAAGCCATTCCGCATCCGCGCCTACCGCAAAGCCGCCGCGGCATTGGCGGCTTTTGAGATTGATATCGCCAAGGAATACAGAAAAAGCAAAAAAATCCCAAAAATCAACGGCATCGGCGCCAGCATCGGCGAAAAACTGGCCGAACTGGCGAAAACAAAGAAAATAAGATATTTGGAAGAATTGAAAGAAGAAACCGCCATTCGCCAGATCGTCACCTACTTTTTCGAAACCAAAGGCGTCGGCCTTGAAGAGCTCAAGCGCAACGCCCGCAAACAAGACATCGTCTATTCGCGCTACACCAAGCCCGCGAAACAGATCATCGAACTGGCCGGTTCAGTCCCGGCCGCCAAAGCCGCGATAAAGATCGTTGCCGATTGGGCGAATTCACGCAAGCTTGATTATACGATCGAGACCGTTTTTAAAAAATGGCTCGAATTGGATAAATTAAAACCCAAAGAGATCGTTAAAAAACCGTTTTACCGCAGCGATCCCATGGTTTGGTCGGAAAACAAAAAAAAATGGTTCGTCATCACCGCAAGCGGCGAATGGCTGGAATATGCCGACAAAGAGGAAAAAATCGAATGGCGCATCGTTGACTAAATCATAAAAATCGGTTAGAATTGCTTCGTATTTAGTTTAGTAATTTTCAATTTTCAAATTCCAATTTTCAATGAAACTCCAATGTTGCAATGAACCAAACAAAATTCAAATTGTATTTCGTTTGATACATTGAATCATTGACACATTTATTGAAAATTGAAAATTAGAAATTGAAAATTGTTGAAATTATGCTCAATTATTTTGATTTGCGCAAAGGGGTTCAATTCATTCTCGAAGGGCAGCCGCATGAAGTGCTGGAATTCCAACAGATTATCAAGGCGCAGGACGCCACGGTCATCCGCACCAAAGTCAAAAACTTGATCACCGGCAAAATCGTTGACCGCACGTTCCACAAAGGCGATTCATTTGAGGAAACCGAAAGCGAGAAAGCCCAGGTTAAATTCATTTACGCCAACCGGGGAAAATATATTTTTTGCTACCTCAAAGACTCATCCAAACGATTCGAAATGACTGAAGAAAAAATCGGCCCGGCGGCAAGATTCCTGGCGCCCAACACAATCCTTGACGGATCTATGTATGAAGGCGAAGTCATTGACGTAACACTGCCAATAAAAGTCCAGCTCAAAGTCAAGGAAGCCGCTCCCGGCCTTAAGGGCAACCGGTCGCAATCGGGCACCAAAGCCGTGGTTTTGGAAACCGGCGCGACAATCCAAGCCCCGCTTTTCGTGGAACAGGGCGATGTCCTGGAAATCAATACCGAAACCGGAGAATACACTCGAAGGGTGTAATTTTTAATATTTGACAAAAAAGCGCGTAAAGCGCTTTTTTGTTTAGAATTCATCGGCGAATTTTTTGGATTTTTTTTCTTTTTTGGGTTGTTTTTCACCGCCACTGCTTTGGCCTTGGGCTCTGGCTTTCAGATCGATCAATTTCTCCAAAAGCGCCACAATTCCGGCAATGCTGATGGAAAATGTCGCCACTTTATTTCTTACTTCCGAAACAGTACTCTTGGCCTCGGCCACCGTATTTTTTATTTCAATTTCGATCGACATTGCCTTACGCATGATTTTTACCGTAAAAATAAGGATTACACCCAGAATCAACAGCCACAAAAAAAAGAAAATCGAACCCAGAAAATAGAAAATTATTTCAATCATAAAAAAATAGTTACATATACATTTTGGCGCAATCAGCGCGCCGCGTCAAGCAACAAAAAAACCGCCCCTCGCTATGCTCGGGGCGGCTTTCCATTTCTTAGAAATCGAATATTTCACCCAACAACCCTTTTTTATGTTTTTTGTATCCATGCTTGTCAACATAATAATCGTTGTTATAGCCCTGCTGCGGCTGCATATAGCCTTGTTGCGGCATTTGCGGCGGCATTTGCTGAACCGGCATTGCCGGTTGCGCCGGAACCGCCGCCGGGGCGGATCTTTCAATGATTTTATCCAACTCACCGCGGTCGAGCCACACGCCGCGGCATTGCGGGCAATAATCGATCTCCACTCCTTGCCGATCCGACATCACCAGATCAACGCTGCATATTGGACATTTCATAATATTTTTATATTAATTTACAGCGGCAACAATCAAATCACCGCGCGCACCATCTTAATAATACATTAGCACGATCTCTTTAATTTCACATCATTTTAAAATAACGCCGGAAAAAGAATCTTTTTAGCGTTTCCACCAACAACAAATAAGTGGCAACTATAGCGGTTATCGCCAGCATCATCGCCAATGGCGGCGCCTGGAATTTGAAAAATGATCCTAAAGCCGTGAACGGAATAATCCAGCCGATTGCGACGCACACCAACGTGCTTGCTAAAAGATATTTACTGGCCCGGCTCTGGACAAAGGGAAGTTTGCGCGTCCGGATAAAATGGATCACTAAAACCTGGGTCGCCAGCGACTCCATGAACCATCCGGTCTGGAAAAGCGATTCCGATGATGAAAATAAAAAGTACAGCACAAAAAAAGTCAAAAAATCAAACAACGAGCTGACCGGGCCGAAAAAATACATGAATTTTTTGATGAAATCAAGATTCCAGCGATGCGGTTTTTTCAGCCAATCATCATCAACATTATCGGTCGGAATCATTACCTGGGAAAAGTCGTATAAAAAATTATTGAGCAATATCTGAATCGGCAGCATCGGCAAGAACGGCAAAAACACCACCGCGCCCGCAGCGGAAAACATATTGCCGAAATTCGAGCTCATCCCCATCATGATGTATTTCATCGTATTGCCGAAAACCTTGCGGCCTTCAATGACGCCTTCCTTTAAGGCCACCAAGTCCTTGCGCGTCAGCACGATGTCGGCCGCTTCTTTGGCCACATCCACCCCGTTATTGACCGAAATGCCCACATCCGCCGCTTTCAGCGAGGGCGCGTCATTGATCCCATCCCCCAAATAGCTCACCACCCGGCCCTTGGCGCGCAACGCCAAAATAACGCGGTTCTTCTGGATCGGCGAACAGCGCGCAAAAATCGTGGTCTTGTCCGCTTTTACCCGCAATGCCTGGTCAGTGAGATGGTCGATATCTTTTCCGGTCAAGACGCCTTTGGTCGCCAGTCCCACGTCATCGCAAACTTTTTGCGTCACCAACTCGTTATCGCCGGTAATGATCTTTACCTCAATACCGATTTCATGCAAACCAGCCAGCACCTCGCGGACTCCCGGCTTGGCCGGATCCAGAAAAGAAACAAACCCCAAAAGTTCCAATCCCGCCTCATCGCTTTTTGCATAAGCCGCTTGGGGCATCCGAATCGTTTTTTGCGCCACTGCCAAAACTCGGTTTCCTTGGGAACTCAAAGTATTATAACGATCCAAAGCCATTTCGCGCGACTTAGCGCTGATTTTAACGAGTTTTCCCTGCAGACGAACAAAAGCGCATTTTGCCAAAAGCGACTCCGGACTGCCTTTGGATACCATCCTGTGGATTTTACCTTCGCTGACCACCACGCTCAAAATCCGGCGGTCAAAATCAAACGGCAATTCATCGATCTTTTTCAAACCAACCACCGGAATCTTCTTAAAATCGAGAAGTGCCTGGTCCAGCGGGTTTTCGATGCCGGATTCAAAACGGCTGTTGATATAAGCGGCCGCCAAAACTTCATCGGCAACCTTGCCCTCGATATTCACATAAGTCACCAGTTTGATCTTGTTCTCGGTGAGCGTCCCGGTCTTATCGGTGCACAAAACATCCATACTGCCAAAACTCGGAATCGCGCTCAATTTTTTCACGATGACGCCTTTTTTCGACATCCGGATCGATCCGCGCGCCATGGTCACCGAAACGATCATCGGCAAAAGCTCGGGCGTAACCCCCACCGCGATCGCCACCGAAAACAAAAACGATTGGACCAGCCGGTATTGGAACTGATCCCCGCTCCCCAAATGGCGCAAGACATTGAAAAAGAAAATAAATAAAACCAGATACAGCACGATCTTGGCAATGAAAATCCCGAATTTGGCCGTGCCGATCTCAAATTCGCTTTTCGGGTCGGGCTTGGCAAGGCTCGCCGCCACCTTCCCGAACTCGGTGGCGCTGCCGGTGCGCACCACCACCGCGGTCGCCTCCCCGCTGATCACGCTGGTACCCATGAAAAGCATCCGCCGCTCCGCCGGGCCGCCCGCGCCGCCGCCATCGTCCTTCTCGCAAGGATACGATTCCCCGGTCAGCGCCGACTGGTCAACGGAAAGATCATCGGATTTGATGATCCGGGCGTCGGCCGGGATCATATCCCCCGCATTCAAAAAAATTATGTCGCCGGGCACGATCAGCGCGATGCTGGTTTCCTTCTGCTTGCCGCTGCGAATCACGCACGCCGTGTTTTTCACCTTTTCCTTGAGCTTTTTCGCCGCCTTGCCCGCGCTGTATTCCTCAAAAAAATCCAAGGTCACGCTGAGCAAAGCCATCAGCGTCACGATCGAAGCGCTGGCAATCTCACCCATGAATGCGGATATCGCGGCCGCGATAAGCAAAATAACGATGAATGGATTTTTGAAATATGACAAAAATTCCAAAATAATATGCGCTTCCCGCGCGGGCGCGGCCTCGTTTCTCCCGTAAACCGCCAATCGGCGCGCGGCTTCAGACGGCGACAATCCGTCCATAACCGACCTCATTTTCTTTAACGCCTCTTGCGCGCCGATCGTCGCATAATCGAACTCTTTTTCTCCGGATTCCATAATTTAAAATTAATAATTGATATTTATTCATTATACCAATTCAAATAAAAAAAAATACCGCTTGGAAATTTTCTCCGCCCGAACGCTACCTGAATTAACACTTTCTTCGCGGATTTATAAAAAAAGGTCTCGGGGTTCGCATTGTGCGATCCTCGAGTCAAATGCCTGATAAAATTTGCAGCACTCTTTCGGAATACCCAAATCCCTCATTCATTTGGGCAACAGAACTATAGAATGTTGCACTGATTGGAGAGTCTTTGGATATTTTTTTTGCCTGATCAATAGTTCCCTTAACTCTTACAAAAAGTCTATTTGGAAATTTATCAATCACGCAATACCCAAAACATTCCCCGCCAATCATTTCGAATATTGAATTTTGGCTCTTTTCTATCCAACCTCCATCTTGCCAGTACACCGCCAGGTATGACGGTTCGCATATTTCCTCTGTGCTCTTCCAGAAAATCTTCTGCGATGAAGCATGATTTTCCGATGGGATTTGCGTCTTTGAAACCGGTTTTGCTGTCGACGATCGTGCCGCATCTTTCTTTTTACCAAGGACCTCCTCCATCGCCCTTTTCTGGCTTTCCGGCGATGGTTTATCTTTTTTTGGTTGCGCGATTTCCCCGGATAACGCGATCGGCAAGGTATTGCCGCCAAGCGGAATTGACACCACTCTCTTTTCAACCGCATTTATTCTGGCTAACGAGTCAAGAGATCCGGCAAAAAGTTGCACAAAGTTATTGACGGGAAAATATATTGGTTTTCTAACTGAACAAATCCGAATTCGAACGACCAACTTTAATTTTAATGCCGCCTCAAATTCGGCAATTATCTGTCTGCTTCTTGCCACTTCTACTTGATTCCTTTCATTACCTGTTATCGGTGTCCCTTCATCAGCCGGCATTGGAAAATTCTGATGCGCTTGTTCATCAATAAACTTTCGTTTCACCTCCTTAGCTTCCGCAGTCAACCGCTCGATTTCGGATTGAAGGTTGGCTTTTTCACTTCTAATAACTTTAACTTCATCCTCGAGCCGCTTAAACCTGGTCCAAATTTCCTCTTTGGCCTCCTTTTCTCTTTTAGCTTCTTCGCGAAGACCATTACTCTCGGCCTCCGCCAACTGACGCGCTTCTTCGATTTTAAGAAGATTCCTTTCCTCTGCCATCATCGCATCCGCAACCAGCTTATCAATCCTAGACAGAAGGCTGGTCTTTTCGCTAATTAAAGGCGCCACAGATGCTAGCAATGCTTTGTTCTCGTCTTCAATTGTCTGTTGAGCTTCCTTCGCGTTGGCAAGCTCTTCGCTTAGACGCCGCACTTTTTCGGCAAACTGTTCAAGCTCAATCTTTAATCCGGTGCTAACCGCTTGCTCGTCCTCAAGCAATTCACACAAGCCTTGGTTTTCGGCAGCAAGCGATTGACTTGCGGCTTCAACACTATAAAGCCGAGACTTCAGATATTCCCCTTGTTGAACCTTTCCTATCTCTGCTTTTTCCCGAAGCTTCAATTTGGTAGTTTCGGTTACGGATGAACCTCTTCGTTTACTTTTTGTTTTATCTTTCGCTCCCGTGAGCTTTTCTCGTCTTTTGGCTGCTTGTTTTTCGGATTGCGGCTCGACATTTTGTTGTTGCCCTTCAGTTTGCTCTCGTTTCCATGTGGTATTCTTTCTTAAAGATTCGGCTTGACGAAATCGTTCGCCGACAGTCATTCTCTCCGTCGTTTCTTGAGAATTAATAAATTGACTTGTCAACGAACTGTCCGATTCACCTATTCCATCTGACACCCCCTAAACACCTCCACATTCATTTGTTTATGTGTTAAATTGTGTCAAATACGGAATTCTATATCAAAACTGGCGAAATATCAACCCTTGCGCGCCAAACCCAAAAAGCCGCCCCATCGGATGGCTTTTTGATTGAAAAGAAGTGCGTGCTTATCCCGCGGCGCGGAACAAAAGACCCACCGCCACTCTTCGTTAACTGTCAAATACCACAGTTAACATTAAAAATTATATTTTTCAAATGTGTTTCGATACTGCAGGGCGTTGACCCTGCAGATCGACCAAAGGGGGCACCCCTTAGGAGATTACTCCCGGATTACCTAAGGAATCCTCAAAATCTGTAACCCTGAGGCAAGACCTCAGGGGAGTTACAGATTTTTAAAATATTGTTAAAATTCCGCTTTCTCGTCGCTTTTCTTCAGCCGGTTTTTACAGCCGCAAACACAACCATCGGCGCATTTGCAGCAATGGAAACACAGCGTCGGCTCGCAGGAACAGCAATCTTCCTGGTTTTCCAATGGCATGCCGCATTCGCGGCACTTGTCGGTTTCTTCTTGCATATGTTTTGTTTGTTACTATGGCTTAATTTTGACAGTAAGCGCATTAAATTGCGATTAAGCATTTCCAAAAACACAATACCGGATCCCACAAACTCAAGTCAGTTCTTCCAGATGCTTTTGGTCAGCCGCCACCCGTATTTGGCCACCAGCAGCAAAATCAGCGCGTAAATAATATATTGAAGCAGGTTAAAAAGGAACCCGATGAGATTGACGCTAATGTTCTGGATGGCTTGGTTCACCTGCGCGGACGATTCCTTGATCGCGTAGCCCCAGGAATCCTTCAAATTCTGCCATTCGATAACGCTGTCTTTGACAATATCCACAGAAAAAAACGTGTAATCCAAACGGTCCAGCTGCTGCGATTTATCGCTCTGGATCAAGTCAAGCCGGGCATTAATATTGATCCGCTCCGTGGCTAACCGCTCAATGGTGTTTATCTTGCTGTCGATCACCTCGGCCATGCTGGCAATATCCTTGGCGCCGGACGCCGCCTGCGCTACTTCATCATAAGCCACAATTGCTTTACTGAGCGTTTCATCAATCGAAGCCAATTTTTTTTGCAGGATATCGATCTCCTTGGTGTAATCATTAACCTGACCCTGGATCGTATAAGTATTCCCAACCAGTTCTTTTGGTTTCATTCCTTTGATAATATCCAATATCGCATCGGTTTTATCCCGGGTCACTTTGAAAGTATAATTGCAACCGTAATTATATTCGCGCGCGCTTTCAAAAATTACTTCCTCGCGCGCCTTAAGGCCGCTGATCGCGGCGCAAGCGCTATCAAGCTGGCGGGTTTTGATCGTGGCATCATATTCAGCCACTTCATATTTCTCGGCTTGGCTTCCCGAAGCCGAATCATTGCTGCTTTTATATGAAGACGATTCTTCGCTCAAGGAAACATCCGCGTTCCTCGTCGAAAGATTCAAAGCCGGGAAAATATTGTCCGAAGACATCATCGGCGAACCCATGGAAACACCGGAACTATACCCCGAGTCTTTGGAATAATTCGAGTAACTGCTTGATTTCGGCCCAACTGAAAATGATCCGAATAAAGACCCGATAAAAGTAAATGCGATATAAATCACAATCACCGCCAGAATCGCGATCCCAACGGTCTTCAATAACGGCTTAACCTTAAAATTTATATTCTGCAACATTGCCATATGTTTTTTTATTTTTATTGTTAATATTAATTTATTTTACCATCATTCCAAAAAAAATACACCGCAAAAATTTAATCCTTGGCTAATCGGCGGTTTTTAAATATTTCTCGATATTCGCCTGGTGTTCCTCATAAGTTTTCGCGCAATGGATCGCGCCGCCGGCATCGTGGAGATAATACAAGCAATCGGTTTTCTCGGGTTTCAAAACCGCCTCGATGGCGGCAATGCCCGGATTGCAGATCGGATGCGGCGGCAAACCTTTGTTCTTGTAAGTGTTGTAAGGCGAATCGATCTGCTTGTCGCGCACGCTGATCGGCGCCCACCAGCCCTTGCCCGCATCGCCGCGCGCGTATTGCAGCGTGGCATCAACGTTCAGCGCCATGCCCTGTTCCAGCCGGTTCCAAAGAATCCCGGCCACCAACGGCATCTGGCCGGCATTCGCCGCTTCGCGCTGCACGATCGAAGCCAGCGTCAATCCCGTGGTCCATTTGATATTTTGCGCGGAAAATTCCGGCAAATAAACCGCGAATTTTTCATTGAATTTGGCAACAAGACGCTTGGCGACATCCAAAGAAGCTTCATCGACCGGGATTAAATAAGTATCGGGAAAATAAACGCCCTCGACATTATCCGCCTTTGTTTGGGTATCAACCGCCGCCCATTTATCCTCCTGCGCCCTCGTCCACCCCAGCGCCCCGCCCAAAATCGCCGCGACTTCCTCCTTACGCAATCCTTCAGGAATCACCACCCATTCCATATAAGGCTTTTGCTTCAGCACCGCCGCGATTTGCGCAACATTCATTTTTTTGGAAAGCTTGTAACCTCCGGCTTCCGCTTCCGCAAGCGCGAATATTTTCTTGAAATCATCAACATCCGCAACAAACCCCTGCGCCGCCAAATCCTTAGCGACTTGATCAATCCCATCCGCCCCCAGCGCCACCACAAACCGCTCGGTTCCCGTCGAAGGAAGCTCATCCGCCGGTTTTAACTCATCTGTTTTAATTTCAACTTTGGTTTCCGCATCCAAAACTGCCGATGTTATTTTTTCCGGTTCCACAACAGCAGGTTGTACCGGTTCCGATTTGCTTTCCATAATGGTCGCAACTTCATCCATCACCGTCACCGACTCGTTTTTTTGATTATCAACCGCAACAGGAACAAAATTATCAGCGCCGCCCAATGACAATTGGCCAAATTTGAATTTTAAAAAATAAATCCCAGCTCCCGCCAATACCAAAAAGAACACAACAACTCCAAACTTTATTTTTTTATTATCAAAATATTTCATACCAATAAAACGCAACAACGGTCACTTCAAACTTTCAAATTTAGCTATCACTTTCTCCATATCTTCGTGTATTTTCGCCCACTCCCACGATTTTTTTCCATCGCTCTCAATTTTAATCCTCCAAGTGCTTAAATGCGCCAACTGTTTGTTAGCTTTTTCCCTTGCATCGCGAAGTGTTTGCGTTAATTTAGGACGTTCACCGATCCAACTGTTATTGGAAAGAAAATCTTGCGCGATAATGTCATTTTTATTCAACCGATCTTTTCCACCGCCAAATTTATAAAAAAGATCATTGTAGAAAAAATCCAGCAATAACCGCGTATGGACAGATAAAGACTCGAGCAATAAATTAATCTCAAATTGATTGCTGGAACAATTCGCAGTAATTTGGGCGCAAGTTTCACGGAACATCCATATTTCGTACGCCAAAAGTTTCTCTTTTTCCTGTCTGGTTGTCACAATTAAATCTTTAAAGTCCCAATAATTGTTTTCCATAAAAATTTAATCATTTTATCTTTGACTCTTTAATCCACTTTTCTTTTGCATCAAAATATAACGGATCAATTTCAATCAGTTTGTCGAAAATTTTTTCAATCCTTTGATCTTTGTTATATTCAAATGGTATTCTTTGCAAAACTAAACCCAAACTATCGATATTTCTCCCTCTTAATTTTACCGGATAGTCCGCCAAAAACTCAACAACCTCAAGACATTGGCCATATCCCAGCAAATCCCTTACCTTCTTTAAAATATCTCCAGTAGAATAATACGGCCACCAATTTATTCCATCAATATTTTTTTCTTTAGCAACACTTTCAACCCACATTTTTTCAGTTTTTAACACCTTCCAAAGCAAGTCATAACATTCAGCACGTTTATTCTCAATATTCTCTTCAATAAACATAAAAATATCATTAAATGCCGCACTGTTAAAATGATTCGCGATAACGCTCAAATAGCAGTGAGATATTTGAAAAACTTTTTCGTAATCAGATTTTTCTTCCGTTATTAATTTCCAGAAGTGCCACGCAAAAGAAGTATTGATAATATCAACGTTTCTTTCAATAATTT
>JBAYLX010000003.1:0-30566 GCA_041663885.1 Minisyncoccota bacterium
AGGCCAACCAAGCTTTGATTCTTGTCGGATCCGGATGGGTATTCGGCCAGGGATTCGGGTCTTCGTCGTCAAAATACAACATCTTGCCGGAATTGATCGGCGATTCGGTTTTTGCCCCCTATGCTTATGAAGTTGGCTTCGTGGGGTGCGTTTTATTGGTGGCAATTTTTGCGGTTTTTGCGTGGCGCGGTTTTTGCGCGGCAAGGCCGGACCAGGATAAATTTGAATATTTGGTGGCTTCCGGGATAACGATCTGGATCACGTTGCAGGCGATGGTAAACGTTTTTTCTACTCTCCGGCTCATTCCTTTGAGCGGAGTGCCGCTTCCGTTCATCAGTTATGGCGGCACGGCAATCGCGATGGAGCTGGCGGCCGTGGGCTTGCTTTTGAATATTTCCCGCCACCGCGCTTCGTGATGGCCGAACTGCTTTCAAAATGGCGCGCAATGTCATATAATCTTAATTAACAGGCGCTGTTATCGCCTTTCTTAAATTCCAAATTAAAATGAAAATACTTTTTACCGGCGGCGGCACCGCGGGGCATATCTACCCGATAGTGGCGATTATCCGGGAATTGAAAAAAAAGTACGGTGCAAGCGTCCAAATTTCTTACATGGGGCCGCGGGATAATTTTTTTACCGCGGTGCTGGTGCGCGAACATGTGAAGGTGAGGCGCATTTCTTCGGGAAAAATACGGAGATACATGGATCCGCTTGCTTTGCTGCAAAACGCCATTGATGCGGCCGTCAGGATCCCTTTTGGAATCATGCAATCCTTTTTTTATCTTTTTTTTGCCAATCCCGACTTGGTGTTTTCGAAGGGCGGTTACGGGTCTTTCCCGGTGGTTATTTCCGCGCGAGCCTTGGGGATTCCGATTTTTTTGCAGGAGTCCGACATAGTTCCGGGATTGGCGATAAAAAAAACAATCAAATACGCGACGGGCGTATTCGTTTCGTTTCCCGGGACTGAAAATCTGCCGCCCCGGAAAATGATCGTGGCAGGTAATCCGATCCGGCTCGAGATGATGGGCGGATCTAAATCCGAAGGAGCAAATGAGCTCGGGATCAAAGGCAGTCGGCCGGTAATATTGGTTATGGGCGGATCGCAAGGGGCGCAAAGGATAAACGACAAGATATTGGATGCATTGCCCGATCTTCTTAAATGCTATGAAATAATCCATTTGACTGGGCCGAAAAATATTGGCCAGATCGTCAAGGAATCAAAAATCACCGCCGCCGAAAAAGACTTGGAATATTACCATCCGGTCGGTTATGCTGATGAAAAAGCATTGGCGAATATATATGCGGTGGCGGATTTAATTATTAGCCGGGCGGGGTCGGGGAGCATATTTGAAATTGCCGCGGTGAATAAACCCAGCATGTTGATACCTTTGCCGGAAGCGGCGCAAAACCATCAGGTAAGGAATGCTTATGCTTACGCGCAAACCGGGGCGGCGCTGGTGATGGAGGAAAACAATTTCACGAGCCATCTTTTCTTGGAAAAGATCCACGATTTGCTGGATTCTTCGGAGACATTGGCGGCGATGGCGGAAGCGGCGGCGCAATTTGCCCGTCCGAACGCCGGGCAGGTGATTGCCGATTATATTGTAAATTATTTAAATCAGTGATAAAAATCAGATAAAACCGCTTCACTATGGAAACCAATCAAAATAAAGTCAGGGTGCGTTACGCGCCATCGCCGACAGGTTATATGCATGTCGGGACAGTGCGCATGGCGCTTTTCAACTATCTTTTTGCAAAGCAAAACGATGGCGTGATTGTGTTGAGGATGGAGGACACCGACAAAGATCGGTCAAAAAAAGATTTCGCCGATGACATTATCGACGGTTTGAAGTGGCTGGGGCTGGAATGGGATGAAGGGCCGTTTTACCAATCGCAGAGGGGCGATGTTTATAAACGTTATTTGCAGAAGCTTATCGATGAAGACAAGGCGTATCATTGTTTTTGCTCGCAAGAGGAGCTTGAAGCGCAAAAACAATACCAGATGTCGCGCGGCGAAGCGCCGATATATTCTGGCAAATGCGCATCGCTTCCAAAAAACGAAGCGCTGGAAATGATCGCTTCCGGGAAAAAAAGCGTGATCAGATTCCGGGCGGCGAATAAAAAACTGAAATTCAATGATTTGGTGCGGGGCGACATCGAATTCGATACTTCGCTGACCGGTGATTTTGTGATCGCTAAAAATTTCGATAACGCGCTCTATAATTTCACGGTCGTGGTGGATGATTTTGAAATGGGCATTACTCATGCCATCCGCGGAGAAGACCATATTTCCAATACGCCAAAACAAATCCTTGTCCAGGAAGCATTGGGCCTGCCGCGTCCCGAATACGCGCATTTGCCGGTTGTTATGGGCGCGGACCGGAGCAAGCTTTCCAAGCGCCACGGCGCGGTCGCGATCACCGAATACCGGCGCCAAGGCTATTTGAAGGAAGCACTTATTAATTTTGTCGCTTTTTTGGGATGGAACCCCGGAACGGAAAAAGAAATTTATTTGATAGACGAATTGTTGCGTGATTTTTCTTTGGAAAAAGTCCAGAAAGGGGGGGCGATATTCAATCCGGTCCGGCTTGATTATTTGAACGGAATTTATATCCGGCAGAAAAGCATCCGCGAACTGACCGGGTTGTGCATTCCATATTTTGAAACGGCGGGGCTCATAGAAGAGAAAAAAGAAAACGGATTGCCAATTTATAGTAACCGGCAAACAGGGGAGAGGATTAATTTTGAGTTTTTGGAAAAGATAGTTTCCTACCAGCAATCACGCTTGAAAAAGCTTTCCGAGATCGTGGAATTGTCTTCATATTTTTTTACTGGCAGCCTGAATTTTGAAAAGGATTTGCTCAAATGGAAAGATGCTTCTTTGGACGATACAAAAATTGCTCTTGACGAACTGACAAATTTATTGTCTAAAATAGAAGCGGGGGATTGGGGGCGGGAAAAAATAGAGATTGCCGTTTTGCCCCGCGTCGCGGAATTCAACTTGGCGCGCGGTTTATCGGAAAAGGACCGGGGCTATTTATTGTGGCCTTTGCGGGTAGCGTTGTGTGGCCAGAAAATGTCGATCGGGCCGTTTGAAATGGCGGATGTATTGGGCAAGGAAAAAACCTTGGAAAGGATTGCCAGCGCCAAAAATCTAATCGATGGTCAACTATGCGCGCCAACATTGTTCGGATAATCGGTTCAGGAGCCGTGCGTTTTGCGGCTTTGGCGGCATTAGTGGCATTGGGGGTGGTTTTTGTGCCGGATGGATTCATGGACCGGATCGAGCGGGGCGTGGGGACGGTCGGCGGTTATTTGCAGGGAGAATCGGCAAAACGCGCGCCGGCTTTGGCGCGGGACATTTCCCAGCAGACCCAGGAAACAAAGGGCGATCTTGATAATTTGTACCGCTCTTTTAAAGAAAAGTACCTTCCCGCGGTCAACGGTTGGGTATATGGCTTGTTTGGTTCCGGCGGCAAAAGCAAATAGAAGCAAAGTTTCGCGAGTGGCGCCAAGAACGCCACGCGAGAAGATATTATCAATGTCGCACAATATAGGTTAAGCGACATTGGGTCCCAAAATAAAGCTAAAACCGGGTTTTTGGCCAAATCAGGCAATTCCCGCGGTCCGGCGCGGTTTTATGCTTTTGATGGTTGCAGGGACCACTTCTCCGGCCAAAGAAGCGGCAAAACCGGGAGCAACTGTGTTTTTTCCATAAAATAATTGCAAAATATTTTTTTTAATTTCCCTTGACCATCTTTTGTTCTAACGGAATGTAATTATCATTCCCCGTTTTATTCCAATGAACGAATCCAACAAATCCATAATAAGCCATATCCCCGATTTTATTGATTATTGCGAGATTGAAAAAGGCCTTTCCGAAAATACCCAAAAAAACTACCGGCGCTACCTCCAGAAATTCCTGAATTGGCTGAAAGACACCCAAAAAGACCAAATTTTGCCCCATGAGCTTACCAGCGATGACATTTGGGCCTACAGGGTCTATCTGTCGCGTTTTAATGACCTGCAGGGCCAATTATTGTCGAAAGCCACACAGAACTACTACTTGATCGCGTTGAGGGCTCTGTTGGGCTATTTTACGGCCAAAGATATTATTTCGCTTCCGGCGGATAAGATATCCTTGTCGCGCGATGCCAAAAAAGAAAAAACCGTGAAATTCCTCAATTTGGACCAGGTGGAAAAATTATTGCTCGCGGTCGATACTGCCACCGAGGCCGGCGTTAGGGATCGCGCGATCCTGGAGTCGCTTTTTTCGACCGGGTTGAGAATCGCCGAACTGGTCGCGCTTAATCGCGAGCAATTCGTGAATTTGAAAGAAGGTAAAGAATTGGAATTGGGAATCATTGGCAAGGGAAAGCATCCGCGCACGGTTTATTTTTCCAACCGGGCGCTGGATTGGATCGGAAAATACATCAAGATCCGCGACAAGCATTGCGGCAAGGAAGAAAAATCCTTGTTTGTTAATTTCCATACCCCGGATGACGCGGAGCGGCGTTTGAGCTCGCGGTCGATTGAAAGAATGGTTAAAAAATACGCGATTCTGGGAAATGTGCCGATGTTCACGACTCCCCATACGCTGCGCCACTCGATGGCCACCGATCTTTTGATGCAAGGAGTTGATTTGCGGACGATCCAGGAATTTTTGGGCCATCGGAACATTGTGACCACGCAAATCTATACGCACGTGACCAATAAACACTTGCGCGACGTGCACCGCCAGTTCCATAGCGGGCGGCGGATGAAGGAAAAATGATGCACATTGAGCCATAAACGATGAACCATAACTATAAACTATGAAAAAACCGCTTTTAAGGCGGTTTTTCTGTTGCGGATTTAATGTCGCACAATATTGAATCAGTTTTCGATGCCTTTCAAAAAAGCGTCGATGTCGTTGCCCAGGTTCTGGCCGTTATAGCCGCCTTCGAGGACGAAAAACGCGGGTTTATTTAATTTTTTGATTTCTTTGCCGATATTATTGAAATCTTTGGCATTCAATCCGAGCGAAACCAAGTCGCCTTGGTGCGCGTCAAATCCGGCGGATATCGCGATAATTCCGGCGGCATCGATTTCGTTTTTATTTTCGCGCAAAGCTTTTCTGAAAGCATCCAAATAAACTTTGCCCCCGCATTCGGCGTTCAACGGATAGTTGCGGCAATTGCCGCAGGTCTGGCTGCCGGTCTGCGGAAAAACATTTTGGCGGTGCAAAGAGACGTAGGTTGTTTTCGGGTCGTTTGCGAATATCTCCTGGGTGCCGTTGCCGTGGTGGCCGTCGATGTCGATGATTACGGTATGTTTTCCCATCGTTTTCACGGCAATAGCCAAACTGTTGAAATAACAAAATCCGCGCGTCACCGCGCCCAGGGCTTTGCCGTTTATTCCGCAATGGTGGCCCGGCGGCCGCATCAGCGAAAACCCATTGGTTTCCGCGGCCAAGCTCGCGCCGCCCGCGGCCAAGCTCGCGTATTTATAGATATTGTCGTAGGCCGGCGCGTCCGGATCGCTGATTGATCCGTTTTTTACTTTTTCCACGTATTCTTTTCTGTGCGCGAGCAAAATTTCCTCATCGCGTGCCGGCTGCGGGGCGATGAATCCGTATTTTTTCTTTTTTAAAATATTTGCGGCCGCCAGAACCCGTACCGCGTTTTCCGGTCCGGATATCCCGCCGTATTCCAAACAGATTTCGGAATAAATTATTTTTGTTTTCATTTAAATTGCAAATAACGACATCCTTACATACTTGAGAATGTAAGGATGTTTTTTTGATTAGAATTTGACCGGAATAGCTAATTGATTGTTGTTTTCCGGCAATCCTGACGGGTTGTCTTTTTGCAGGATCAGGCTTCCGGTTGGGGTTGTTGGCGCGGTAAATTCAAGAACAGCATTGAACGGAACGAAATTTTCGGTCATCCACTCCCCTTGCGCCTGTGCCGGGATTATTCCCAGTTGCTGGTCATTGGCGTCAACGATTTTTACCGGGAACGAAGCTTCAAAATACCAATTTCCGCGCGCATTGCCGCTTATTGCCAGTGGCGATTTCACGGTATCGCCCGGCCGCGGCGAATCAACCACGATCAAATCGCTCAATCCATTGGCATTGCCGATATCTTCCACGAAATGCTTTCCGTCGGGCGCGTTGCATTGTCGGGGGTATGATTCCATCACCGGATAAACTGCGGCGCATTCAACGAAATTATTCACTTGCGCGGCGGGTTTGGGATTATCCGGCGGATTTTGTTTCAAGTTTTGGAAAATAAAATAAAACCCGAATCCCGCCAAAAAACCCGCAATCGTCCAAATTAAACTTTCCTTGTTCATAAATTAGATTTGTAACAATGGGAATATTTCCATTATACTAGTTTTTGTATAAAAAAATCGTAAGGCGCAATTATCCAATATCGTTGGCAACTTCCTAACTAAATGTTTGCCGAGATTGGTTTTGACATTTGGGATTTGAGCTTTGAGATTATTTACGCATTGGCTTTGATTTCGATGACGTCGCCGTCTTTAACAATGTATTCTTTGCCTTCGGTGCGGATCAGGGCTTTTTCTTTGGCCGGGGCGAAGCCGCCCGCAGTTAATAAATCCTGCCAGTTGATCACTTCGGCGCGGATGAATTTTTTCTCGAAATCGGTGTGGATCGCGCCGCCGGCTTGGGGGGCAGCGCTCCCCTTCTTGAGCGTCCAGGCGCGGGTTTCGTCCGGGCCGGTGGTGAAAAATGTGATCAGATCCAGAAGTTCATAGGATTTTTTGATAAGCAGATCCAGATTTTCGCCGCTGGGCAGTTCGAATTGTTTTTTTTCTTCCGCGGTCAATCCCTCGCCTTCGTTTTCGCCCAAAATATCAATGATGATATAGGCCCAGTTGTTTTTTTCAAAAGTTTCAAGGGTTGCGGCCGCGATTTCGGCTTTGGTGCCGTTTAAAACATAGAGCCGCGGCTTCATCGTGAGCAATTGCCAGCGGTCGATGATCTTTTTTTCGTCCGCGTTGAAAATTGTTTCGGAAAGGATTTTTCCTTGTTCCAAAAGCGGTTTTATTTTGGCCAAGGCGGCCATTTCTTCGGCGCTGCCGGGTTTGCGGCCGCGCACCTCGCTTTCGACCGCCTCATAGCGCTTGGAAACCGTTTCCAGGTCTTTTAGCGCCAGCTCGGTGTCCAAAATGTCTTTGTCGCGCAGCGGATCGACCGAACTTTCGGTGTTGACGATCTTTTCATTCGAAAACGCGCGCAAAATATAAAGTATCGCGTCGGTTTCCCGGATGTTTTGCAAGAATTTGTTGCCCAAGCCTTCCCCGGTGGACGCGCCCTTGACCAACCCGGCGATGTCCACGAATTCCACGGTGGTGAATATTTTTTTTTCGGATTTTGTCAGTTCGGCGAGCTTGTCGACGCGCTCATCGTTCACTGTCACCACGCCGATGTTCGGATCAATGGTGCAAAACGGGTAATTGGCGCAGTCAACCTGTTTTTTGGTGATGGTTTTGAAAAGGGTTGATTTGCCCACATTGGGCAGCCCCACGATTCCGACATGAAGAGACATATGATTGGTTTAATTGATGATTAGCTGGCGAATATTGGTAATTATTGCCTCTTTTCCTTTGAAATACAAGAGGTATCTGGTTTCGGAAGTGGATTATTTTTTGATGCGGCCCACCATGCAAGAGCCGTAGGATTGGGCTTTTTTGAGCAAGCTTTTGGCTTCGGGGCTGTCGGCTTTGGGGTAGCCCATTGACGATAAGATTTTTTCCGCGGCGGCGGCATCGCCGTCAAAAGAAACTATTTGGTTTGGGATATCGATCTTGATGTTATCCAGACCGGCTTTCTTGAGCGACAAGATAATATTATTTTCGCACCCGCCGCACTTTATGTTGACTACTTTTATTGTATTCATATATTTTTTGTTATTTTTCGCATTCCCCGGCGACGTACCCCGAAACGAGCGGATTATGGCAGGCAACGCAAGCGTTGGAAAAGGTTTGTTTGATCGGATCGCAGGGCGCTTTTATGCATTGGATTTGCACCGTGGCGCAAACCGGCGCGTAAATTTCGGCGCACACATCTCCCTGGCGCGATGCCGCGGTGCAAGTGGTTTCTTGTGTGGAATCCGGTGGGATCGCGCCGGTGCAGCGCCAGTTGATTTCGGCGGTTTTCGTTTCCACGCTCACCACGCAGGCCGGATTGCAGCCGGGTTTCGTGGTGTTGAGGTTGGCATCAAACCACCAGGTTTTGGAATTTTCGTTATATGTTCCCGCGCTTAACGCCGCCCCGCCCTTGATGCAAGATTCCTCGGCGATCGCGCGCGCTTCGGCTTCCGTCATATTTTTTTCTTTCGCTGGCGGGGCGGATGTTATTGGATTTTCCGTTTCTTTTTGTGATACGTAAAGCCAATAACCGATTCCGGCCAGAATAAGTATCGCGGCGGCTGACAAAATAATTTTTTTATCCATATTTTTTTTATGGCAATTGCCATTATCGGCCAATTGATAAAAACATTCATCTTTTGGACCGGTTACTGCTTTTATACCAGAAAATAAATTAATTCGCGATTACTTCGGCTAAAATTCAAGGGATATCGTTCATTTCTCGAGATATTTTAATAGCATTGGTATTGCAACGCCGCCAAAGATAGCAAATAATATTCCGCTTACCATAATCGCAATCGCAATTGACCAATAAATTTTTCCTCTTCGATCCAATGTATTCCATTCCAGTTTATTTTCTGCAAGCGATTTTTCCGTTTTTATTTGCCTAAGTTGAAAATAGATAGGAATGCCAACCATCAGTATTATCAATAAGTCGTTCCAGTTGAAAGATTGCTTGTCGCGATAGATAGATATTAAAAGCAAAAATAAAAACGCGCATATTATGGCGAGAATAATATTTGCGGCTTTGATAATAACGCTTCCTGAAGAGTTCTGTTTTTTATTGATATTATTATTCATAATAATTACCTGAAATTATTTATATACTTTGCGATTTTTTTCCCAGGCGCGATCCACGTAGATGATGCGCCACCAAAGGCGGCCCAAAAAGAATCCGCCGATCGCTCCGGCAGCCAAGATCGCGATTTGGAGTCCGGGCCACAGGCCGCACCCGCCATAGAATTCCACCACTCGCCCATTGTTCACCGCCCAATTCAAATAGGCCATTTCAACCAGCCCGTGGAAAATCAAACTCAAAAGAATTCCCAAAATCACGGAAGCGGTTAAATAGATTATCTTTTTAATTTTTGTAGCTTTTCCCGCGCGCCTTAGGATCATATTTTTCCAAGAATTTATCTTTGTCGTTACCGTAGAATTATCGCGAGCTAATTTTCTTTGTTTTTTGTCCCGAGCATTGCGATGAGCCGCAATGACACGATTGCCCAGACCAGCGGGAAACCGTAATAATAGAATGCGTGCACCCACTGGTCATCGAGCGTATTTTCCAAAAAACCCGGGATGACAAAATACCAAAGCGCGGCCAAAAAAACGGTATCGGCTACCATAAACACCAGCATCTGCTTGCGATTGATTTTCATATTTCGAAATGAATTTTTAGATATTTCTTGATCTTTTGCAAATCTTTGTTGCTGATTTTACCAATCTTTTTAATAAAGCGGCGGTAATCGAATGTTGCGATATAGCGGACTTTCGCCAAGGAATCGTTTGTTAATTTATTTATCACATCAGCTTTAATCAAAACATCATCGCTGTTATTATTGGTTAAGTTTGACGTAAGGGCGATAATCGTTGCCAAATTTGATTTGCGCAGCTGTTTATCCGATTGGACTATGATCGCCGGTCGGCGGTTCTTGTATTCATGCCCGACGCTGGGGTCAAAATCAGCCCAAACCACGTCGCCATATTTTAAATCACCTTTGTTTATCATAGGTTTTCATAATAGTCGTATTCTTCTTTTGACATCGGGCCAAGTTCGTTTAGTATGTCGCGCGCCGAGGCATCCATAAAGCCCGCCAATTCGTCGGGAACCTTGAATATGTCGATTACCGTTCCGCAAACAACATAATTGTTGATGTCGTTTTCGTGGATATAAATGGGCGGAATATCCTGAGTTGATTCGGAAACCAGCATTATGCGCTTGTTTTTATTGTCGGTGGAATATTTTTTAATGTTGGAAAGTCCGTTGATTACCGAAACCACATATTCGCCGTCGCGCGGCAGTTTGGCAGCGCCATCAATCAGAACGTAATCCCCTTCCTCAATCGATTTTCCTTTAATGTCGGCGCGGTTCATTGAATCGCCGATTGCGCGCAAAACATACAAATTTTTAGCCCTTTTCGCCAAATTTGCACCCAATATTCCGGGCGAAACTTTGAGATAACCTTCAATTTTTTCATCGGCAAACGTTAAAGCTTCTCCGCAATTTGCGGAGCCGATGATCGGCAAAGAAATGATTTTTGACTTTTTATCCATTCCCGAAGCAGCCGGTTTCAGTTTCTTGCCGTCCGCGCTGGCCAATAAAAGCCCTTTTTGCATCAATTGATCCAAGTGGTGTTTGATTTTCTGCGGCGAATCCGGTTCCCCGACCGACTCTCCGATCCCGCGCAAAGTAAATTGCGCTAAATTCCTCTCCCGCGCCAAATTCAAAATTTTTTGCTGGATAATATGCATAAAAATGGTTTATGTATCCATTTTACCCGGCGCCGCAATCTTGTCAAGTAATTTGACAAATAATTAAATCTTGACAAATATATTTAAAAAAATGCGGGGGTCCGACCCCCGCATTTTAAATTACTCTTGGATGATTTGCCGATATTAAATTGTTTCGCAATTTTTCACCAAATTGTTGGCGGTTTTTTCGATCCAGCAGATATCGATGCGGCGTTTCAAAACGCCGATAAAAACTCCCAAATCATAACCCAGGCCGCCGCCCACCGCGTCCTCCAATTTTTTTATGTCCAAGCCGGCGGCCAGGCTGTTCTTACTGCTTTTTTTGATTTCGAAAATCACGTAATTTTCCTGGCTCGATCTTTTGTGGATAATGATATCCGGCCGGATTTTGTTTTTGAGGCTGTATTGGCAATCAACATTCAATCCGCGGAATAAATTTCCCAAATACACTGCGATCCGATGGCTGATCGTCGGCTCGTAAATATCAACCCGCGAAAGGGCGGCGTGGTCCAGCGCCTTGAACTCCCGCACCGCCTCCCTGATTTTTTCCTTGACATCATCAATTTGGATCATATTTTTGTTTTTAATTTTTTAAAATTAAACCTAATTTTTGCCAAATAGCCAATAACTTTTTACTGATTTTCCAATTTATATTTACTTGTCCGTTAGAATATTTCGGGGCTTTGCTCCGGGATAGTTTATTCCAGCTGCCATTGCTTGCCTTTAAATTTAAATTTCCGCAGCGGTCTTGCTGCTGTCATATATTTTAATAATTTATTTAATTCGAGAAGCTTTTCTATTTTGTTATCCATAATAAATTGATTTTTCCGTAATGAGGAAACACGGGAGCAGGGGTCGGACCCCCGCATTCTGATTCTGATTATAGTCAATTCTTATCCATCCGCTGGGATTGGGCTAATTTTTCCATCGGGCTAAGGTTTTCCAAGCATTTATGGGGGTAGCAATTCCATGCCGCATTAACTATTCGCAATACTTCGTTGAGTTTGTTTATGTCGGAAATTTTTTCCGCGAAAGCATCATTTAAGTTATTGAAATCATTCTTGTTTTTTTCTTCGTATATCATTCGCTCGATTGCATCAAAATCCAAATCAATCCTGTACTGCAGGATGATTTTTTCGATTTTTTCTTTGATGCCTTCGCGCACCTTTTCAATCGTATAGCCCACTAATTGCAATTCATCACCATCGGATAAAATGGTATCGTTTTGAGGTAGTTTCCCGTTCAAACTAAAGCCAAGTGTTGTGGGTATAAATTTTTCCGGAATTTTCGGGTAGGATGAAAAAATATAATGCAACATCATCCGGAATTCCATATTTTCGGAAACTGCCGCTTCCTCAAACTTCTTGCCGGTAATTTTTTCCAAATTATCGTCATAATAAATTTTAACCTTGATTGGCTTTGGCATTTTCATAATTTTTAATTAATCGTTGATCCTTGAATCTCTAATTTTTCTTTTGTTTTTTGCCAATTTGGGTATTTTTTTTCGAGCAAATTGAAAAAATTTTTATCGTGATTTTTGTATTTTGAATGGCATAATTCGTGGGTAATCACATAATCAATGCAATCTTTTGAGACGTAAATCAATTTTGGGTTAAGAATGATTTTATTGTTTTTCAAAAAACTGCCCCATCTTTTATCCATTTTCTTGATTATTAACTTGGGGGGTTGTTTTGAGTTGAAGCGATCATTTATTGCGGTGATTCTTTCTGGAAAAATACTTTCCATTTTTTTATAATACCACTCATCTAAAAGTTTTTTATTATAGTTACTGTTGCTGATTGAATTCTGGGTATCAATAATTAATTTACCATTTGTTAGGGCAACGCGATTTTTTTCTGTATGTTTTACTAACAAACGATATTGTCGCCCTAAATAGAAGAAGGCTTCCCCGGAAACATAATCTTTTTTGTAGCTTTTTCTTTGATACTTTTTGAAAAAACCAAGCTGTTTTTCCAGCCAAAACCATTTTCTTTTCAAGAAAATTTCTATTCGTTCCGGGCTTACCTCAATCGGACACTTCAAAATAAGTTTTAAATCTGGCGTTACGGTCAAGCTTAAAGTTTTTCTTTTTTGCTTGATTAACTCATAGCTATAAATAAATGAACCAAAAACAAACTTTTCCATATTGGTTAAATGAAAAGTTCATAATTATTAACTGCCAACAGCATAATATCGGAAATTAGCGCCTTAATCTCATCATTACTCAAATTAATTTCCTTTTTGCCTTTAACAATGTCATAAAGATAGTCATCCAAAGCATTCATCATTCTCCTTTTGACATCAATGTTTTTATACCAATCAACAATGGACTCCTTTTTTAGAATCTCTAAAATATCAATTACAATATCGATATAACAATTTTCGTCCAATGAGTGAGGTGCAAATTGTTCTTTTAAGTTGCGATAAAACACGTCTGCCCCGGTTGCTGTTTTAATGGCTTCCGGCAAATCCACATCTTTTTTATTTAGCATATCGTCGCGGAAAAGCTTCATCTGCTTTAACACGGCAATATCAGTAAGCTTCCCCTGATGCATCTTATCAAGAATTTCTTTAATTTTCTTGGAAAATCGGTCGTAAAATTCTGGGTCGGTTTCCATTTTTTCTTTAACCGTTTTGTCGACTTGGGCCGCAATCGCTTCGGCCTTTGATCGATCAGATCCCAAATTTTCCACTGCTTCCTCAAATTGTTTGCGGTCGGTAATGTTTATCTGCTTGGTCAACAGTTCCACGCCATTGGCATCCACATATCGATCCAGTATGTTTACCAATGATTGTTTATATTCGGACAGGTCTATCCGATCGGCGTATCGCAAACTCGCGGCTTTGCGCAGTTCCATAAACTTTTTGAGTTCCCGTTTGTAAACTTCCAAATGCCGGAATTCTTGCGCAAAATCCTGCAAAACAAAACATTCGTTTAATTTCCTTATAAAATCATTCAATACCTTGTAGAAAGTTTCGCGCCGGGGATCATCTTTCAAGAACTGCAAATATTCTTCGTCATCGCGGGAATCTTTTATCTCGTTGAATATGTCGTGAAGCAGTCCGTAGTTTTGCTCTAATTCCTGTATTTTTTCGCTTACATCGATTAGCGTTCCCTTAACATCGTTTTCATCGTAATTACCGAACAGCTTCATTGCCGTATCGATATTCTTGGCGTTTTCTGAATAATCGATAATATATCCCGCAGTTTTGGGCAGTTTTTTGTTTTCGTATAGCCGATTGACGCGGGCAATTGCTTGCAGCAGGTTGTGATCTCTCAAATCCTTGGCCAGATACAATACAGTATTTCGTGGCGCGTCAAAACCGGTCAAAAGCTTATCAACTACAATCAAAATCTCTATCCCATCGTCATTGTACTTGAAACTTTCAATAACATCTTTCTCATAGTTAGCCACACTGCTGTGTTTTTGGCGAACACTGTCCAAATAAGCCACAACTTCTTTTTTGTGAGCACTATCAACATCGCCGTCTTCGTGCTCGTCGGAAATCACCATTGCGGTGCGAATTTTGCCCTGCTTCTCAAAAAATTTCTGGAATAGTGCGGCTGAATACTTTGATGGCGCCACAATTTGCGCTTTTAGGCCGGTATTTTGAAAATGAGCAACAAAATGTTTTTCAATGTCATAAGCAATCTCGGCGATTCTTTGGGGGTTATCTTTGATAATCCGGGTGCTGATATATTTTTGGAGTTCCTTTCTTTGTTTTAAGCTCAAACCTTCCGAAACCCGATCTATTTGGCGGTCGATTTGTTCGGCATTTTGAGTCAGGTCAACATAGCGGCCTTCGTAAATCAACGGCACGATAATATTATCCAAAAGCGCGTCATCAATCGTATATTTATCAATATAGCCGCCAAATTTGCGCCAGCTTTCTTTCTCGCTGGTCATTAACGGTGTGCCGGTGAACCCGATATAGCAGGCATTGGGAATTGTTTTGGTCATCTCAAAATTGGCAACGCCGGTTTGGGTGCGGTGGGCTTCGTCAATGAGCACAAATATATTTTGGTCGTTATCAATAAACCCGGTATATTTGTTTTTTGCCGAATCAAACTTTTGTACCAGCGTGGTGACCACGGCCAGATTCTTTTGTTTGATTAAATCAATAAGGTGCTGGCCGCTGGTGGCTTGGACTACTTCTTTTTTTAAATTGCAATTTTTGAAAGTGTTTTTAATTTGCCGATCCAAATCCTTGCGGTCGGTAACCACGATTACCCGCGGGTTGCTGATGGCCGGGTCTTCAATTAACGCCTTCACAAACATTACCATTGTTAGCGACTTGCCCGATCCCTGGGTGTGCCAAATTAGTCCGCCCTTGCGGCGCGTAACGCTTCGCTCGGTGGTCTCGGTTTGGCTAACGCGGTTAAGCATTTTGTGAATTGCAAAATACTGCTGGTAGCGCGATAATTTTTTCACGCCCGCATCAAACAAAACAAAATTCTTGGCCAAATCCAATAACCGTTTGGGTTCAAAAAGGCACGCAACCCCGCGATCCTGATCGGTAACTAAGCGGTCGGTAATTTGTTTGTGGCCAATGGTGGCGCCGTTCAAATCTGCCAGTAATTGTTCGTAAATTTTGGCGTTTATCGGTTTTTCGATCAATTTCGTTGCTCGCGCATCAATTTCGGCAACGGTTTTACCTTTTTCCTTCCAAATGGCATAAAACTTTGTCTGCGTGCCCGTGGTGCCATATTGTAATTCCTTGCCATTGGTTCCCACCAAAAGCTGGGCAAACGCATATAATCGCGGGCAAAATTCAACCCCCTGATTGCGATTCATCTGGTTGATCGCTTCTGTAACTGCCACGCTGGATTTTTTGTTCTCAATCACCGCAAACGGGATGCCGTTCACAAAGCAAACAATATCGGGCCGGATATTTTGCCGCCCCGACGCCTCAAATTCGGCCGTAACGTGAAAAACATTATTGGTGGGTTTTTCAAAATCAATGAATCTAAAATTCCGTGATTCGTTTTTACCGTTTTTAAAAATCTTGATCGTCTTGCCGCCGCTGGAGGGCATTATCACGTTGTAAATTTTTTGCGCGGTATCAATTAAACCTTCGTATTGAATATGTTCCAGCTCGTCAATTGCGTCGCGCACATCCGAAACGCTAAATTTATATTCCACGCCGCCCACCTCATACCCATTAATCTCCATCAATTTCTCCGCCGCAATCTCGCTCAAAATAAACTTCCCGCTATCCCCGCCCCGCTGGCGCAACGCTTCTGCGCAAGAAATATACTTATATCCCATCCCCAAAAGCACCTCCAAAAATGGAAGCTGCGACTGCCGCGCCTCATCAAAATTAACTTTTTCCAACATATTTTTATTTGTATTTAAACCCCCTCCGGCACCCGAATCTCCCCGGTCACCAAATTATTCAACAAAAACTTTTTTTGATTTTTCAAAATCCCTAACTTCCTCTCCAATTCTATAATTTCATTATCGGTTGCGGTCAAAATATTGGCAATTGCATCCTGTTCGTTTATTAAGGGTAATAGAACGTCGAAATTTCTAATTATATCTTGTGAAATATTTGGTTGTGCTGCGCCAGATGCCATTTGAATTAGTTGGTTTGTTTTTATCGTAAAAAAATAATAGAGGAATAAGGAAGAATAATTTTTATTTGGAATAATGCCACATATTGCTTGATTTGTTGCTGCTTCTCGTTCAAGAATGCCAACTTGTCCAGTTGTTGCGCCATACATCGCGATTAAGATTGTTTCTTTGGGAAAAAGCTTAGCGGAAGAATTTTTTAAACCTTCCTCTGTGATAAAATTATCAAAATTTGATATTTTTCCCTTCCTAACTTCACCGCTATTAACCCAAGGGATTGCACCTTTTATATAATATAATGGATTGTTTGACTTCGGTGTTCCACCCGAAGAAGTTTTTGCAATCTTCCTGAGTTTGATTTTTGTCCATTCCCCGCTAAACCCTGGCAACCGAGCCTTCCCCGTCAGCAATCCCCACATCAAACCCTTTTTAATCCGCTTCTTAACCTCAATTTTCTTCCCCAACCCCTCAATCGCCCTATCCCAAATTTCCAAAATCTTTGCAATTTGCTTTTGTTCATCCAATGGCGGTAAATTCAAGATGATTTTTGACAAATTTGTCTTTGAAATCCCATAAACAGAAACGCCGTTCGCTATCTTTTGCAATTTCTTTCTAATTTCCGGATTGCGGAATATATATTGACGATAATTTTGATCGGTTTTTTTCTTATTGTCTCTCAGCACAAAAGTGTGAAGGCCTCCCACAACTTTCTTGCTTTCGAAGCCGCGAACCAAAACCGCAACCCCGATTCCTTCATAGTCCTCGGAAGTATCGGCCATAATTAAATCCCCATCAATCAAAAAATCCTCCTTATTTGGGGTAAAGCCATCATCCTTAGCCATCGGAACAGAAACATTGTTTAAATCAATATTGGTTGCATTGAATTTTGCATGGATATCGCCATAGTGAATATTTCCTATTCCTTTGTCGTTACGAGTATCTTCAACCAAATTTTCGCGAGAAACCGCATACGACCTTAAAAAATCAAAGATCTTCCCAACTTCAATCGTTTTCCATTTTTCCGAAATATTTATTTGTTTTCCTTTGATAATCATAATTTAAAAAAAATGAGATAAAAAATTTATATTGCCACTGATTTCTTCTTTCACATACTTACAGTGCAAACTATGTATGTTATCGCGAACAATGGTATCTTTTTCAACGATATCTTTTGCCCTGATTAATACTTTTAGGGTATTTTTATCATTGATAGAGCTTGGTGGCCACCATATATATGAAATCCAGTTACCATTATCACAATTTTTGACGCAAGGGCATAACAAATTACCGTGGGCATTTAAAAAAATTTGGCGCATAGTTTCGTCAAACCTAAAATATAAGGAAATATATTTTTGCGTTTCAATACACCAATATTTAATTTCAAAAGTTATAAAGTCTTTTTTGTAATTATCAGAAAAAGCATCAATCGTTAAATTTTCTTTAAGTTTGAGAAAATCAATTAAATTAAGAAAGAAGGTGTGGCTTTTATTTTTTAATAGGTCATTCTTGATGTTATCGTTTAACATTGGCAATACTTGCGTAGAGAAGTTTGCTTGTTGCAATACGAGGGAAAAAATATCAAAAATTAAAGTTAGAAAATCGCTGTCGGATGTAACAAATGTAACATTAATCTTTCTTTGCAGGCAATATAAAAGAGATAGAGCGAGACTTTTCTTATCATTCAAGTAGTTCGCGTCATTGTTTTTAAGAGCCTTGCGTTTCTTCCTCAAATTACTGATATTCGCATTACGTAAAACCGTAATAATTTTATCTTTTCCCCCTGATTTTCTATCTAATTGGCTAGTAATTTTGTTAATTAATTTTTCTTCATTTTTCGTAAGGTTCCTCTTTTTTATAAATGATTTTGTGATTAATTCCAATCCAAAATTTTCATCAAATACAATGGCAGGATTGTGCATTGCGGAAATGTAGTTGTAATACAATGGGCAAGTATTTGGATAATATTCTCTTAATTTTGCAAAAGAAAGTTTTTTAATTTTGTGACCATTTATTAGTTTGAATTTTTTATTAAAGATAAGATTGTTTGCTTCTTTTATTGTCGTTTCTGTTGCCCAATAATTATTATTTATCGTTAAAAGCTTTAAATATCGCTTATCCAGTTTTTTGTTAGATATAATCATGTTCGCATCAAAAATATATGCTTGGTTGTATCTAAATATTGAATATATGCACCTAATGGAAATTAAAATTCTAATAAAAAATTTTTCAGCATTAGAATATCGACCCTTAACGAATTCTTTATTTATTTTATCGTGATCTTTGTTTTTCACAATTTTACCAGTTTGATTTATTAATTTTTTTTTGGTAAGGATTTCTTTACTGCTTGCTTGATACGCTTCTTTGATTCTTTAATATTTTCCGGTGTCGGCAGCTCTTCGGGCATTGTGCCGCCCAGCTCTTCGATTGTTTTTCGCACTTTTTTGCCCACATCGTAATGCGTAAAATTGGCCTTATTATCTCCTTGGATATTTTCCCGCCGCAATTTGGCCTCGGTCTGCGTGGCGCGGAATAAATTCGCCGCCAATTCTTCGCTTCCCATGTGTTCAAGTATTGCTTCGCCTTTTTGGAGCATTTTTTTAGAATGAATATCCTTCTGGCGCAAGCCGCCATAAAGACCGGCGTAACCATAATCATTTATAATTTTGATTTTTTCAAAAATATTATCCGCCATAAATTAATAATTTATTAAAACCAGATTAACATAAAACTTGACAAAATCTATATACCCATTATATTTAAATTACAGAAGTAAGACCTGCCGCGTTGGGGTTCCGGATGGTGCCTCGTTAAAGCGGGGGGCTTTTTGTTTTTATGTGAACAATAGTCTTTCTTCAACGATTTTGTTTTTTATTAATTCATAGTACTCGCAGTTGTCTTTTTCGTATTTTTGGAAAATTGCCCACGAGATAAAATCAACCGCTTGTAAAGATTTATCGTCGTGCGATGCGCGTAATTTTATTGAAAAACCGCCGTGTTTCCTTTCAGCCATTGAGTGGCTAAGATATTTAACAAACTCATCTCTTAATCGTTTTTTGGTATCTTTGCGATCGGCGCACAAATCGATGGACTCGTCGGGAACCAGCATATTTTTTTCATATAATATGCCCAGCAAAATATTCGCGGTAAAATTATAAAGATAATTTTTTTGATTTTGCAAATCAACATAAACTTTTTGTTTGTTTAAAATAACGGAAAGGATTTTCAATTCATTAATTTCGGCGAGCTTTTTTAGAATCTGTTTTCTTGTTGCAGGTTTTTCGTGAGCGGCATGAAGTTCGCCAATTTTTTTGTGTTTTTTTCTTAACGATCGCCAAACCTTTTTAATAACTCTTTCCAAGTCTCGATTATTTGGTATTAAGGCGATTGTAAACAAAAACCACTTGCTCGATGATTTTTTGAATCCCAGATCGCCGCTTTCATCCAAAAATATATACGCCATACCCCTGCTTTTTACTTAATTCCCAACTTCTCCAAATACTCGGCCATTTGTTTTTCCAGCTTCTTTAGCTCTGGCTCTAATTCTGCCAATTCTTTCAAATTCGCCTTGATATCGATCGGCGCTTCCTCCTCAAAAGTATCAACATAGCGGGTAATATTGAGGTTGAAGTCATTTTCCTTGCTGATTTGGTTAAAATCAACCTTTTGCGCAAATTTTTCAATATTCTTGCGATTTTTGTAGGTGTTATAAATTTTTTCGATATTTTCTTGGGCTAAAATGTTTTGCGCCTTGCCCGGTTTGTATTCTTTCGACGCCTCAATAAAGAAAATATCCTTTTTGTTTTCGTTGGCTCCGCCTTGTTCGCGCGACCGGTCAATTACTAAGATCGCTACCGGAATCCCGGTTGTTTGGAACAACCCCGCGGGTAAACCAATTACTGCGTCGATAACATTCTCTCGAATTAATTGCTCGCGGATTTTTCCTTCGGCACCGCCGCGGAATAATACGCCGTGCGGCACAATCACCGCAATGCGGCCAGTTTTCGGCTTGGCAGTTTCCACCATATGAGTGATAAAGGCAAAATCTCCTTTATCCTTGGGCGGCACGCCCCGCCAAAACCGCTTATATTTGTCATTTTCGGCATCTTCTGCGCCCCATTTTTTAAGTGAAAACGGCGGATTTGCCACAATTGCGTCAAATTTCATTAATTGATCATTTTCTGTCAGCAATGGGTTGTTTAATGTGTCGCCCCATTCCAAGCGCGCCGAATCCTTGCCGTGCAAAAACATATTCATTCGGGCCAGTTGATAGGTTGACCCGGTTGATTCCTGGCCATAAAGCGCGTAATTATTTGATCCGCTTTTTTCCACTTCTTCGCCGGCAAGCAAAAGCAGGCCGCCGCTGCCGCAACACGGATCGCAAATTCTATCGCCCGCCTTGGGTTGCGCCAGCATTGCCACTAATTTGGCTACATTACGCACAGTGAAGAACTCTCCTGCCTTTTTCCCGGCGTCGGCGCCAAATCGCTCAATCATATACATATACGAATTACCGATAATGTCATCGCCCGCGTCGGCCAGATCAATTTTGGCAAAGTCTTGGATCAAATGTCGCAACATTTTGTTGCGCTCGGCTAATTTCCCCAAAGTTGCTTCCGAATTGAAATCAACACTGAATACGCCGTCAAGTTTTTCGCGGTTAGCCTCTTCAATGCGGTCAAGGATTTTGTTTATCTCTTCCCCGATATTATCCTGCTCGATAATGCTATAAATATAGTCAAACGAAAAATTTTGGGGTAAATAAAACCGGTCCAGCTTCATTTTTTCCTCAATCCGCTGCCTATCATCGTTAAACCGCTCGCGGTATTGCTCATATTTTTTCTTTGTTAAGTCGCTTAAGTATTTGAAAAACAGCATTGCCAACACATAATCCTTATAAATGCCGGCATCAACCTGCGTCCGCGATGAATCCGCCGCGGCCCAAAGTACCTTATTGAGATCGTCTTGAGTATATTTTTTAGGTGTCATATTTTTTCAAAAATAGAGTTAGCGATATTTTTCTTAATTTGCATCTTTCGAGCGTTAATTTCTTCCTGCTGCTTTAAATTATTTGTCAATTTAATAATTGTTTCTTGTTTTTCGATAGGTGGTAACGGTATAGATATTTCTCTAAATTTGCCGCGTAATATCGCTTTAATACTTGATCCGGTTACGGATTCCATTATGCGTTTTTGGCCTTCGCTGGAATTTATGAATGACGATATGAATTCCGGTAAAACACGATTATCAGTTATGCGAATTATGATGATTGAAGATGAAGCGACAATATTATTTATATCGCTTTTAAAAACAGTTGCCCGAAATGCATTCCTTCCGTAGCCGCGGGAAACAATTGTGATGTCGTTATTTTGCAAAAAGGAAGCGCCATGCGCTCCATTAAATAATATTTTGACTAAATTTTGGCTATCTTTAATATCGACACCCGAAGCAATGTTTTTTGCTTGAATCACAAATACATCGCCCCCCGACTGATTCTCGATGGTACCGCGAAAAGTATATCCTGATATTACGTTTGCGAATTCTTGAATTTTCATATTAATACAGCCATTGTACTGTATTAAAAATAAAAAGTCAAATTCTATGCCATGTTTGCTTTTTCTTAAATTAGATTTTCGTTTTTTAAGCTTAAAAATATGCTTAATGTAACAATGATGTGGTCGTTTAGCTCGATACCTAAAATTTTACCCGCTTCGGAGAGGCGCTTAGTAATCGTTATATCATCAGATGATGGCTTTGTGTCTCCGCTTGGGTGGTTGTGGGCTACGATTATGTTGGCCGCGCGCAACGCCACTGCTGGTTCGAAGACTTCGCGGGGGTGGACTAGGCTGGCGTTGAGGGTGCCGATGGAGATGATTTGGCGTTCGATGAGTTTGTTTTGCGTATTAAGGTAAAACGCCACAAAATGTTCTTTTTTTGAGTTGCGGATGTCGGCGCAGAGCTTCCAGATGTCTTCGGGGGTCAAAATCTCCGGTTTTTGTTCCGAGGCCAACCGTTTGCCGAATTCCAGGGCCGCGATCACTTGCAAAGCTTTCGCTTTGCCCAAGCCTTTTTCTTCCAGCAATTTTTCCAAACTGATTTTATCCGCGCCCGTTTTTTCGATCATTTTCACGATCTTTTTCGATAATTCGACCACATTCAATCCTTTGGTTCCCGAGCCGAGCAAAACCGCCAGAAGTTCCGGGTTTGATAATTTATCCGGCCCGTATTTCTCCAATTTTTCCCGCGGCCGGTCAACTTTCGCCAAATCTTTTATTTTCATAAATATTTTGGTTATGGAAAACAAGGCTTGTTGTGTTTTACCTTGCTAGATCTCTCGCAAAGGCGGGCTTGCGCCCTCCCAATTCATTAATTTACCCTCTTTCCCCCTCCAAATCAATATTAAATCAACTTTCAACTATTAACCATTAAAAATAAAAAAATAAGCACCAAGCATTTATACGTAGAGGCTGATTTCCGTATTTTTTGCTGATGCCTGTAATGCTTGATTTTCTTCACCACCGTTTATTACCTTTGCGAGGCTTTGCTCTCTATCCGCAAAATCCATTTTCATTGATTTTAGTAAGGCATAATAAATCCCAACAAATGCGGCGTCGAGTACGGTCTCCCAGTAAAACTTGAATGTAGTTTTATCGTTGCTACCAGAATCATTTATGATTTTCTCGATTCTGGCGCTGAATTGTTCATTGATTTCTTTATCGGGAGTTTCTTCCGCGTATGTTGGCAAAACAATGGCCTTATGGTAGTCGCGCACCAAGTTTAGGATGATAAGCGCCTCTGTTATTTCAATGAACGATTCGCCTGGCGGATTTTCCGACATATCTTCCATAGTGAACCTCCTTTTATTGTTGCAATATTAACATTTTTTTTAAAAATGAATAGTCCTTGGGTGAAATGGTTATTGGGGGCGTTTGTAATAATTTCTTTCACTGCCATAATAAAAAAGCACGCGGGTTGCGATATCTGTCAAATTTTTGATTTATGAGATTTGAATGATTATTTTGATGAGTTCGTCTATTGATTTTTCCATTGCGCGGTATTTTTGATTTCGTTTGCCGGTTGTTTCGTCCATATAGGCGGCTCTGTTTATTTCAATCATTATCGAGCGGACATTTTTGTTTTTTTTGTAATACGGCAGGGGCACGTATGTGCCCGAAAAGGGAGTATTTTGAGCGACGCTTAGTTTGTTTTTCTGGAAAAAAGCAAAAATAGCGGTAATTAGTTTTTTGGGAGTGTGGAATTTGTCGGTTCCAAGGCAAATATCGGGGCGGTTTGTTGATTGGTCGAATTCGTAAGGCAGGGGTTTGGAGGGGAAGGAATGGCAATCGATGATCAGGCATTGTCCAAACCGCGCCAGTGTTTTTTGGGTTAATTTGGCAAAGACTTGGTGGTAGGGCCGGTAATATTCGAGAATCATTTTTTCGCGTTCCGAAGCCGGCATCTCGCGCCGCAACGTTTCTTGGTATGCGGTTTTTACGTAGACCGCGCCCATTCCTTTTTTGCTCATCGGTTCATCTTTGTCGTTTTCGAACCGTTCCGGGTCGACTACCAGGCGGTTCAAGTTATTTACGAACATCAATCCGCCGCGGGCGGCAATGCCCGAAAAAAGATGTGGCGTGAACCTGTCGGTCATTAAGACCAATTCTCGTGCCAGATCCGCATTGTTCAATATGATTCCACGGCGCCCTTTTTTTGGGATAAACACCGCGCCGTGCGGCACGTGCGCGATCAGCGGCAAGGTATTTGTCCGCATATTTATGATGCTGATCTGTTTTGGGTTCATACACGCAAATTAAAACCCTTTTTTGAAAGAAAAAGGGTTGGTTAAACAAAAAACGACCTTTTATCTTTCTTTGGGTCGCCAAGTCCTTCGTATACGCTCAGGACGCAGGTAACCTGCGGCTGGAATTGGCACCGTTTCCAAGCGTCACCTTGGAATGGTTGTCGGGCGGATCATCGGGCCAGAACCCGCTCTCCTTTCGTAGTTTTAACGAAGGAGGATCACCGCCACTCTGGATAAGCTTAAACTATTAACTTTAATCTTGATTCCTCGGGATTACCCCGAGTAATAAATCAAAACTATTCGATTGCCATAACGTAATTATACGTTTTCCGCTTCCATTGTCAAAATCATGCATACATCCAACTATTAACTACGAATTATTAACTTTTAACGATTAATTTTTTAACATATTCTTCTGTTTCCCTAATTGCTTCCCTCAAATATTCTAATTTAGAATATCCAAGATTGTTTGATTTTTTATTAAAATTGGTTTTTGTAAAAAAATAAAGGCAAGGTGCCTAATTGATGGAAGGAAGGCCGTTACGGACAAATTCTCTCACAATATCGCCTTCTTCTTCGGGCGGCGATTCAGAGAGTGTGCCAACGGCGTTTCCTGCGCGTTGCCCTATGCACATCAGGGCAAGCGAGAACAATCCGAGTTGTTCAACCTGAAGCGGATCTTCTTTGTCGAAACAAAGAGTTGTTTCTCCGCTCCTTCCAATTTCTTCTGTCGCAACCTTACATCTTTTTAAAAGGGCGGTTAAAACCGGTACCTGTTTTTTACTACAGGTATATTGCAGATTTTCGATTGCTTGCATCAGCAACGGCCAATCGTCGGGGTTTAACTCAAACACTTCCTCTTTTTGCATTGAATCACCTCAAAACAGATTAATTTGTTTTAGCATTTTGTCATTCAAAATCAAATGCTGTGTCCAACTATTAATCATTAAGATTAATTTTTAACATTTTTTTTCGCATATCCGAATCTCTTCCCTCAAATATTCTAATTTAGAATATGGCAGAAAATAGTGATAACAAAATTTGATTATAAAAATAGGGATTATCAAAAAAGACAATAAACAACTGGCTTTCCCCGTTTGTATATGAAAAAAAGGATAAGCGCTGGGCCACCCTTTCTGAGTCTTTTGAGAGACCCCATACTTTTTATTTTTTGGTTTGTCGTAGAAATAGCCTGCGCGCTTTTTCGTTGGCAATGGATCGCAATATGGCTTTAACCCCTTTTACGGGAATATTGCTTGCGACCTCAAAAGAGCCTTTCATTATCCTATAAGTTGAGAGCCCTTTTTTCGTGGGCCTTACTTCTATGCGGTACCCTCCTTGAGATACCTTCTTTTTTCTAAGAAGCCTTGTGCTTCCCTCCCATGTTTCCCATGGGCCGTTGGGATAATTTTGGTCTATTATCTCACCCCGCGATAATTATACTTTTGCAGGGCAATTTGTCAAATAAATGTGAACAAAAAATCATTACCCTGATTATTTTTTAATCGCTTTTAATCCGATATTCTAATTTAGAATATTTGAACGATGGATTGTTTGTTTTATAATTTTGTATCTAAAAAATAAATTAGCACCAGATAATTCTCTGGTGCATTTTAGTATTTCGTAGCGAATGGAATAATTGCTGCGTTTTCCGAATAAATGATTCGAAGCGATTCAGCAGTTTCCATTTCAATCGCAACGGCCAATATATATTCCACGCGCTAGCAACAAAATCGATGGTTCCGCTGCAAATCCAGGCGAGGAGATAAACCAAACCCGAAATTACCATTATCGTCATAGCGCACATAATTATCCATATTTTTGTATCAACGATATGGGCATTCATTAAAATCCATATCGAAAGACCAATAAGGACAATCATGATGGCGCTAGCTTCGATAGATAAGAATGGCAATAAAAATTTCTCCGATAACCATCGAGCTGCCGCTTTGTATTTTTCAACGTACGCTATCCATTTGGGTCCATTGGGTCGAGTTATGTTTTTCATGAACACTCCAGTTGGTTGAAATAAATGCTAATATATCCCAGCCAAAAATCAAGTAATTCCTGAAGCAAGACAACCAATAAGCTGACCATTAATTATTGTTTTGATTCGCTTATGATTTTTTATTTTTCTCAAATATTCTAATTTAGAATATTTGAATAATTGTTGTTTTGACAAAGACTGGTTTATTTTGTATTAATAAATAGGCAATCAGTTCTTTGGAGGATGAAACCGGGCCAGCGGATTGGACGCAATTTGTTGTATTCAATCCGCTGGGTACGGTTTTTTGAGTGGATGAAAGCGTGGGTTGGTTTGTGAGAGCCAAATTACGCGATCACACGGCAAAGCTTATGAACCGTACTCGGTCCTTGTTTTGCTTGATTTAAATTTACGGCCCCGTTTTGGCGGGGCCTTTGGCTATTTTTTTACAATGTCGTAATTTTCTTGGAGATATTCCAGGTCGTCGAAGAGGTTTTTGAATATTTTTTCGCGGTCGAAATCCTTTTCTTTCAAGGCGATATTGATGATGGTGGCCAAAACCGCGAAATAATCGCCGTGCGCAATGTGGAATTCCAGGTGCTTTATCCTGTCGGCGGGGTTATTCAAGTCTTTTACGAACCAATGGGTACTACTATCTGTTCCGCAATTAATTACTGTGCCGCGATCGGTTTGTGGTTTGTGCATATTTTTAAATTATTTTTCCGCCAATAACATTTCGGGCATTCCCAATATTCAGATTTGGGTGGAATAATTTATCCGAAATAATGGCCGCCGCGGTAAGTTCGATTTTGATATAAGATAATTTTAATTTGTTTGCCGCAAATCACGCAATATCTATTTAACCTTTTTGAATTTACTTTTTCCATAATTTTAAATTACCCCATTATTATTAAGACTAAAAAAATTCGAATTTGTTACAATAATGTGGTCAATAAGGTCAATTCCCAGGATTTTCCCTGATTCGGCGAGGCGTTTGGTGATGGCAATGTCGTCGTTTGACGGCGCCGATTCCCCGCTGGGATGGTTGTGGGCCGCGATGACGCCCGCGGCATGAAGCGCGACGGCCGGTTCAAAGACTTCGCGGGGATGGACCAGGCTCGCGTTAAGCGTGCCGATGGAAATTATCTGGCGCTCGATCAATTTGTTTTGCGTGTCCAGATAGAAGGCAACAAAATGCTCTTTTTTCGAGTTGCAAATGTCACTGCACAATTTCCAGGCATCTTTGGCGGACAATATTTCCGGTTTTTTATCCGCGGCTAACCGTTTTCCGAATTCCAGCGCGGCGATCACTTGCAGCGCCTTGGCTTTGCCCAGGCCTTTTTCTTTTTGCAAAATTTCCAGACAAATTTTATCCGGGCCGGTTTTATCGATTGCTTTTAAGATTTTTTTTGAAAGCTCAATAACATTCAAGCCTTTGATCCCCGACCCGAGCAAAACCGCCAGCAATTCATGATTTGCCATTTTTTTGGTTCCATATTTTTCCAATTTTTCCCGCGGCCGGTCAACTTTTGCCAGATCCTTGATTTTCATAATTTTATTATAACAAAAAAAGACACCAATCGTGTCTTTTTCCTTTTTTTGCCAGCCAGAATTTCCGGATCTATATTTTGCTATTTAGCTGATTGGGCGCCCAAGCCTTGCAGTTTTTTTACGAATTGATCCAATGGGAGGGATTTTTTCAGGAATTTTGATTTCAGCTCGGAATACCGCCGGGCCATCCCTCCGTCCGCAATCAGGATTTCGCCCGTGAATTGGCCGGATTTGTCATAGTTGAAGATCAGCAGGCTCTGGTCGTCGAAAAGCCAGAAGTCCTTGGAATTGAATCCGCAGGCGGTGATTATTTCCTGGTAATCTTTGGCATCCAGGAAAAAGAACGTTTCCCCGTTTTTCACGGAATACTTTTGCCACGAATCGATCTCGAATTTTATGTAATCCGGCAGCGGGCTGGGCACCACCCGGACGCGCTGAACCGCGATTTTTTTGGTTTGCGCGCTTTTCAATAATACCATCCATTTTTGCCATTCCTTATCGCCGCCAAGGTCGAGTTCGCCCTTTTTCCATTCCGCGATATTTTTCTGTTCGCCGGCCACTTTGTACGCGGGCCGTCCTTCAAGACGAAAAATGCTTGTTTTCGCGCTTCGCCAGCTTTTGTCAAAGTTATTCATGGTTTTGGTTTCTATTAAAAGAGGCGCCAAAGAGCCACCTTGTATTTACCATAGCCTTTTTCACCAAAAAAGCAACCAGTTATGTTTTTTTTGGCGTTTGCCGCGGTTTCGCGCGGTTAGCGGATTTAGGCCAAAACTCCGATTTCACGCAGCTGCCGCACCGCCTCGATGCGGATTTGCTCAAGGCTTTTTCCGGGAATCATTTTACTCGGAGGCTCGGCCGCGGCAGCTTTCCGGCTCAGACAGGCTTTAATTTTTGCGTTGGATATTTTTTTGTGTTTGTTTTGGGCGATCGTATGCATGGAAATATCGATGATTGCAATGATAATATCCTTATTTAGATTAAATTGCGATTAATTGCAAGCGCGGACGAAAAAACCGCGGAATTTCCCGCGGATTTTTTGCGATGTCGATGCGCCCGAAATCTAATTGGTCGCCTTGATCTTGTCGATGATTTTGAAAGTGTCGGCTTGGAAATCCGCGGCGCGGAGCACGACAATGGCGACGGATTTTTTATCAATGTCGAAAATAGCGGCGAAAGTCTGGCGCGCTTCCGGAGTGTAACCGGTTTTGCCGCCAATGAATTCAGGGAGACTGTAAAAATTATTCATATTCTGGAATTTGAGCAATTCCCCGTTTTGGTTCGGCAGCCAAAAATTGTTATCTTTGGTGATGTCCAAAATTTCCGGATGGGCGGTATGGATGTAGGATAGCAGTTTTGCCATATCCGCGGCCGTGGAGCGGTTTTTCGGGTTCAGGCCATGGACGTCGTAGTAGGCAGTGCTTGCCATTTTGAGATCTTTGGCTTTTTGGTTCATCAAGCCCAGGAATTTGTCCTTTCCCAGCGAGCGCGCGAGCGATTCCGCGGCATCGTTGGTTGATTGGATGAGGCTGGCTTGTAAAAGTTTTTTGCCGCTGATATTGAGCCCCAAAAAAATCGCCGGGCTTTTACCTTCCGGTGCCAGCATCGCCTTGGTTAACGTTATTGTTTCCCTGGTATCTATATTCTCCAAAGTAACCACGGCATTCATTAATTTGGTGACCGAAGCGATAGAATAGGCTTTATTTTGATTTTTTTCCAATAGCACGGCGCCGGTCGAAAGATCCACGGCCAGATATGATGCGGCGGTGATCTGTTTGTTTGCCCGTGTTTTTGCCGCCATCAGCATTTTTGAATAATAAATATCCAGTTTTATGGCTTGTATCCGTTGCGCCAAAGCCGCGCCATCCGGCCAATCGAAAGCCTGCGTTGTTTTGGGATCGAAAGCCAAAGAAACCAATATCGTCGCGAAAAATATAATATAGAGCGTTTTAAAAATCATTTAACGAAAAAAGTTAGATTTAACTCTTTGAATCTAACTTTTTTTTGGAAAAAAATCTAATTGCGGCGCTGAAGGGAATACATAAAATTTATTTGGCTTTATTGATCAAATACAAAATTATCGAAAGCACAATGCTAAAGAGCATCGCATACCAGAATCCGGCCACTTTGAATCCCGGCACGATTGCCGACGCCATCAAAATTATCGCCGCGTTAATGACCAGCGTGAACAGCCCCAAGGTTAAAATATTAATCGGCAAAGTGAGGATCAGTAGCAGAGGCTTGATGAAAACATTCAGCAGTCCCAAAACCAGCGCCACCAATAGCGCCGCCCCAAAGCCCGATAATGTAACTCCGGGCAGAATATAAGCCGAGACAATCACCGCGATCGCCATTATCAGCCAGTTGATTAATATGTTCATAAATTTTAGTTTATTGATTATTGATTGATTATAGCAAAAAATTGTTAAAACCGCGATCAATGATCGACAAATATTCTAATTTAGAATATTTGAGCAAAGTCAATAAAACCAACTTCAAGCCAAAGCTGCTGGATTTATGCTTTGATGGCTATTTTGTTTTTGCCGGGATATTTATCGGCCTAAGGTTGTTGCTTTTGGCGAAATCGTTGATGGTTTTTAAAAATATTTTTCCGAACCGTTTGAGCTTCACCGATCCCACGCCGGTGATGCGCATGAGCGAGTTTTCGTCAGCCGGGAAAAAACGGGCCATTTCCTGGAGAGTGGCGTTGCCGAAAATCACGAACGGCGGCACGCCTTTTCCGTCGGCCAGCTTTTTGCGCAGAGCCTTTAATATTTCAAACAATGCCTGGTTATAGCCAAAATCTTCTTTTGGCGCGGCGGTTTGCGCGATATTTTCTTCGTTCCCGGGTTTTGGCAATCCCAGCAGATCATTTCCCATAAGGAAAACGACGCCTTTCTTGGTTATCGATAATACCGGATACATGCCCTCGCTTTTTTTCAGATGGCCCGAATCAATCAATTGATCGACTATTCGGCAGAGTTTTTCCTCGTCGATATCGACAATTATGCCGTGGACCGAAAGCCGGTCATG
>JBAYLX010000004.1:0-29733 GCA_041663885.1 Minisyncoccota bacterium
ATCTGGAATTCGCCCATTGGCGATGAATCAAAAGTTTTTTTGTAAAAATCAAGGCGCGTTTGCGATCCCAACGGGCTCTGCGCAGCCAGAATCACATTGCGATCAGCATTATAAGGCCCGATAACAAAACATTGAAAGCAAATCGCGAACGCCAGCGCAACCGCGCCGATTTTCCAAAACGACAACGAATGGAAACGCTGTTCTTCTCTTTTTCCTTCGGGACTATCCAGCGAAGCAATAAATCCCAAGATCAGAAAAAACATCATCAGGCTCGTGATCATGTCAAACACTGTAAGATTCTGCACAAAATAAGCCGCCAGCAGCGCGGTGAAAACTCCGGCCTGGGCAAAACCAATAGCTCCCGCGAAATATTTTCTCCAGAGCACGTAAATCGCGGCGCCAAAAATCGCCAGATAACTCATCAATCCAGCGACCCCGGTCGTCGCCAAAGTATCAAAAACAATGTTGTGCGCCCGGTCATACCAAATTTCACCCGCACATTCCACCGTACCCAAACAAGAATTATAATGTCGCGCAAAAACCAAATCAAAATTTTCCGGCCCCCAACCCAGTAAAGACCGATTCAGAAATCCCTTCCAAGCGATTTCCCAAACAACAATCCGGCCATAGATAGTCCCTTCGCTAAAACGATTTTCCATTACACGATAAACTGCATTCCCCGGCTGAATTGAAAAAATAATTACCAAAATTGTGCCAAAAACAAAAACTACGCTCATCGCCCGGCCGATGTTCTTTAAGAAATTTTTGCGAAATGACAACCAAAGCAACCCCAAAAAGGTCAACCCTCCAGCCAATGAAACCTTGGCGGCGCGGGCACCGGCGCCAATTATATCCCTAAATAAACCAGCCTCCGGCAGTTGCGGATTTTTCGCCAGCAAACTTGCCCAAAATTGCGTTCCTTCGAAAAGCAAGCAAAACGATAAAACCGCGAATGCCACCAAAGCCGAAAGTCTCAACCATTTGGAATCCTGGTATTTTCGCGAAATTGCCAGATAAAGCGCGATGAAAATATTAAAAAGAAGATAAGACCCCAAAAACGAATCATTGCCAATGAACCCCCCAGCGCGCGCATTCGGATCGCTATTGAACAGCGCCTCAACGCCAATTATCGAAGCCATGGCAACGCTGGCGCAGAAAAACCATTTCCAGTCGCGTGCTTCAAATACCAATGAAGAAACAACGCAAACCGCAGCAAGATGAAAAAGCATCAAAACGCCCGCCATCCTTTCAAAATCCGACCAAAAGCTCGTGGAAAAATTCGGACCGAGCAGCGCGGCGGAAAAGGAAACCGCCAAAAACGCCGCGACCGAAGCAATCACCGGATTTTTAATGTTCAAACGGTATTTTTTCCATCGCAAAGCCAAAACCAGCCACAGAAAAAAAACCGTTTCCGCCACCACCATAAAATAAACGCCTTTCAACCCCACAAAAGGGAAATAAAACTGCTTATCAACTATGAATAACGTCAGCAAAAGCGCGAAAATACCGGATTTTATTAATCTTAAGATAAATTGGGTGTTCATTTTGATTTTTTCCACCAGTCGGCGGCAAAAACAAAAAACAAGGCGGCAATAAGCGCAAGCAGCGCAGTAAGAACCATGTTCAACAAAGTTTTGGGGCCAACCGGAATTTCCGAAACAACCGGGGACTTTATCACCGTCGTCGGCTTCATGGTTTCCAAATATTCGCGCAAAGCATTTATCTTTTTATCGGATTCAATACCCAATGTATATAAGTCCGCAATCTCTTTTTTCTTCATTTCCACCTGATTTTTTGCGTTCAAAAAAGCAACCTGGGTGCCGACATCAAAACTATCCCGATAGGTATTACCCAATAAAGACGCCTGTTTTTCGTAGTTATTTTTCTCGGATTCCAGCGATACAATCTTTTGCGCCAATTGTTCCTTGTTTTTATTTTCAGCAGCGATATTATCCTCAAGTTCCTTTTTAAAAATTCCGTACGTTTTAAAATGGTCATCAACGATCAAGCCGTTGACGGTTTCCAGAATTTTCAATGCCATGTCGGTTTTCGACGATTGCGCGGTAAAAGTAATGATATTGGTATCTTTCCCGATCTCGGTTTTTATATCAGGATATTCGGATTGGCTGATACCCAAAGTTTTCCGCACCTGGATGCCGTATACATCCTTGTTCTTTTTTTCAACGACCTGGCCAACGCGTTCAATTATTTGCGGAGTCCCGTCTTTTACCACTAATCCAACCTCAAGCGATGTGGAGATTGAATATGTTTTGGGCAACATCTTGCTTATTACCACTGCCGCAACCGCGGCGACCGCAACCGCCGCGGCAATCAACCAGATTTTTTTAACAACGACATTAATAACATCGCGCAAGTCTATTTCCTGGTACTCATTTTCATTCGATTGTTTATCCATAAGTTTTTTTAACTGTTGAATAATTGTTCAACAGTCTTATTCTATTTTTGATGATTGAAAGAAGGGACCAATTCTTTAAGCAACTGTTCAATTTTCGGCCGATCCAAGCCGCTAATATCGCCAAAATCCGCCAAACACAGATTTAATTTCCCCTCATCGGTATTTTCCTGCTTGGCAATGTAAATTTTTTGATTCCGGGTCGCAATCGTGCCTTCGGCCGCGGTCAATAATTCTTCATAAAGTTTTTCCCCGGGCCGGCGGCCGATAAAAACTATCGGAATATCCTTGTCCGGTTCAAAACCCGATAATTTGATCATTTCACGGGCCAGATCAAGTATTTTTACCGGTTTACCCATATCTAAAACAAACACCTCCCCTCCACTGCCTATTGCTCCAGCTTGCAAAACCAACAGACAAGCTTCCGAAGTTAGCATAAAATATCGTGTCATCTCCGGATCCGTCACCTCAACCGGCCCACCCTTTCTGATCTGCTCCCGGAAAGTCGGGATCACGCTGCCGCGGCTGTTTAGCACATTGCCAAACCGCACTGAAATGAATTTCGTGGCGTTTTTTGCGTTGAAATTCTGGCAAACCATTTCGCACACCCTTTTGGTCGCGCCCATCACCGAAGTCGGATTCACCGCCTTGTCGGTGGAAATCATAACAAACTTTTCCGCACCCGCGGCCATTGCCGCGGCGGCAACGGCCTTGGTTCCAAAAATATTATTCTTCACCGCCTCATCAGGCATTTCCTCCATCAAAGGAACATGCTTATATGCGGCGGCATGAAAAACAACCGCGGGCCGAAATTTTTCAAAAATATGTTTTATTTTTGTTCCATCACAAATATCAGCAATAAGCGGAACAATACTAAAATCGGAATAATTGTCTTTCAATTCCTCTTCAATATTAAAAATCCCGGTCTCATCCTGATCCAAAACCAGCAACATTTTAGGGTTGAACTTCATGATTTGGCGACATAATTCCGACCCGATTGAACCAGCCGCGCCCGTAACTAGAATCGTTTTGTTTTTGATAAAACCGCTAATTGCAGCCATGTCAAGCATCACCGCATCCCTTTCCAAAAGATCCTCGACCTCAACGTCTCTGATATTGGCAGGGGAAACGTTTCCATCAATTAACTCATGGATCGAAGGGACAATTTTTATATTTTTAATATCAGCCAGTCGTCCCAATTCCACCGCTCGTCGAATCGCCTTCGAACCAGCGGAAGGCAACGCAATAATTATTTCTTCAATATTATTTTTTGCAACAATTTTGGGAACTTCGTCAATCGACCCCAAAACCTCAATACCATGAATCAAATTACCCCATCGCGACTTATTATCATCAACAAAACCCACAGTTATGTAATGGCTTCCACTGGAACTTAGAATACCACGCGCAACTTGCTCACCCGCATCACCAGCACCGATGATTAATATTCTTTTTTTGCCATTTATGGAGTCAAACAAAAATATTTGGCGATACAATCGTTTTGCAAAACGAATCCCCCCGCTTAAAATAAAAATAAAAAAATAACTAATAAAAATAATCGATCGGGGAAACCCGGAAAAAAATGGCATATCCCTGAACACAAAAAACACGCCTACAGTGCAAAGCAATGAAATAACAACTGCTTTAAAAACCGCCACTAAATCCTGCGTGCTGACATAAGTCCAAGAAAACGAATAAAGTTTCAAAAAATAAAATACAACAAGACAAATAATCAAATTAATCAAAATTAAACGCACGGCACTAAGATAATAACTGCTAGATATCGCACCCTCAAAACGCACGGAAAAAGCCAGATAAACGGAAATCGCAATGGCAAAAGAATCAGCGATCAAAAAACAAAAAAATTTATACTTTGAACCTAATTTTAATAAAGTTTTCAAAAAATTTTCCATTAAAATATGAACGTTTTAAAAATATCATTACTTTCTTCTTTTCTTTTAATAATTTCGGCCTTATCCTCTTTAAAATCGTACTCAATAATGGCAAAATTAGGCATAATAAATGGCGGCTTCAAAACGAAAGAGTAGGAACCCGCATTATCGAACACCACGTAATCACCTATTTCCAAACGCCCTTTATAATCTTTGTACAGGTAATCATGTTCAATGCATGTATACCCAGCGATATCTATCGCTTCATATTCTTCTGCGGAACAATCGTTTAAATCCCGGTAGATATTTATTGGCAAATTTTTATCATTTAACGTTGGACTAATATTATATTTACTTCCGGAAACAGTAGCAATTTTTTTATTGCCTATCGTCTTTATATTAATTACCCTTGTCACAAATTTCACAGTATCTGCTGCAAGCGCAGTTCCCGGTTCAAGTATTAATTTTGGCTTTGCGGCATCATCAATATCCTGATAAAATAATTTAAATTTTGTAGCTATTTTTTCGGCGTATTCTTTATAGCTGGGAACATCAAAATCAAATTGATCTTTTAGCGATCGGCTCATTTTACCGAAATAACCGCCGCCAAGGTCAATAAATTTAGGAGGCAAGGAAAAATATTTTTTTGACAAATTAACCATCTCATCGACACGATAGGTGAACGATTCAATATTTCTATTGGGATAATGGCAATGCAATCCTGCGATATTAACATTGTTAATTTTCCTTAGCTTAGATATTGCCTGGGACAGCTCATCGCCGTCAACATCAAATCCAAACCTCGACGCTCCGGATCGACTTAGTTTAAAATTGCACCTAATCCCCACAGAAATATTTACATTGAGGTTATTTTTAGCAATTTTTTCGACAATATCTATCTCATAAAACGAATCCAAATTCACAATGCCCCCGCCAAGTAAAATTATTTCCATCACTGCTTCAGTTTTGTAGGGACCATTAAAAATGACATTCTTTGGCAATACGCCAATCCTTGTAGCTAAATCATATTCCATTTCAGATACAACTTCGGCATAACCCCCGTAAGAATTAATGATTTTGCATAATTTTGGTATATAATTTGTTTTATAGGAATACGCAACAAAAGTATTGGGATATATATCTCTGAATACTTTGATAAATTCTTTATAATTTTCTTCAAATTTATGGGAATCTAACAAATAAAATGATTCCCCGTATTTATTATTAAGTTTTTTCAATAAATCCCAAGTAATTTCCATTATTTTTAATTACTTATAATTATTATTTTACTTTTTCAATTATGATTATGACTCTCTGTCGATGCCGGAGAAAATATTGGTTTGCCGCTTTTTTTTAATTCGTTGACTATTCCATTGACCAGTATCCGCACATTCATTTTATTTTTTCTTAATTTTGCGATATCCCATTTTTTAGACTCATTTATCCTTTCTCTTATTTTTTTTGTTTCACCCGCTAAGTTTTTGTTTTTATTTTTAAAAGTTCGCGATAATATTGCCATTTCAGATCCCAATCTGATATGTTCGCCGATAATAAATTCTGCGGGCAGAATTCCTTCCCCGATTTGTGCTATGCCCCCAAACCCCCACCTGATTTTTTTATTTCTTATTTTATTTCCCAAATATTCGACTATCCCGCCGCTTAACGGCTCAAACATAAAATCAAGCCCCAAACTTAAATGCAAATCATTCAGGCCAATATGAATTTCGTCAATCCCGCCAACTTCCAAAGTATCGTCTATTCTCACCATAGCTTGCGCAGTTTCCAAAAGTAAGCACGTCTTTGCCCTGCCCCCAACATAACCGACAAATTTTTCCACTTCTTCGGCATTTCGGTACATCGGAAGCATCACTATATCTGTACCGTATTTTATTACTTTTTCTATTTCTTTTTTGGTATTTTTATTTAGCGGATTAATTCTAGATATAATTTTACTGCGCGTAACTACATTTTTTATCTTTCCAATGTCCTCCAAATTATGCTGCGCGATATGGGTATCCAAATGTCCTTGCCGCTCATATTTGCCTAAGATTTCAAAATCTAAAAAAATTCTATCCACCCCCGCTCTATCCGCCTCCTCAGCAATGGCCGGATTATTTGTTATTAACATAAGGACAAAAGACATATTATTATATTTCCCCAATAATTATTTTTTTATCGTCACAAAACCTATATGGTCATTTTCCCATAAACCGGAGTCAACCAATCCATATGGTCGTTTCTTTCCCCCCTAACTATTTGAAAATATGTTTTAAAAAGTTCATTGGTTATCGAACCGGGCTCCTTGTTGCCTACGGGAATTTTATCTATATTCAAAACAGGAGTAATTTCCATAGCAGTGCCACAAAGAAAAACTTCTTCGGCCACATAAAGCTCCGTCCTATCGATCTCCCTCTCGCACACTTTGATATTTAACTCAGATTCCGCCAACTCCATAATGGTATCTCGGGTTACGCTTTCCAATATTCCGGCCGTAACTGGCGGCGTTACTAACTGATTGTTTCTCACCATAAAGATACAAGATCCGGGACCTTCAGACACTTTATTGAATTTATTTAAAATAATCGCACTGTCATATCCGTTTGCAACGGCTTCCAATTGAACCATTCTACTATTTTGGTAATTGGAACCCGCTTTAATTCTCGGCGGCATGGAGGCATCATTTATTCTTTCCCAAGAACTCACGCAACAATCAATACCTCGTTTCCCGCCAAACGATCTATTGCCGGGCTTTGCATAAACAAACATACCCACTGGCCCAGTGGAATACCAACTGCCGGAACCATCGATAAAAACAATGTGCCTGATTTGTATATCTTCCTTAAATTGATTTGCTTTTAACACATCGAATAAAGCATCCTTAAAATCGGCATCGCCATAGGTCATTTCAAATCTCATTATTTTTGCAGATTCTTTCAATCTTTTATAGTGCCGGTCCAAACGAAAACAATACAGCTCCTGCTGTTTATCATTCCAATATCCCCTAATACCTTCAAATATATTAGTCCCAAATTGAGCGCAAGGAGACAAAATGTTTATCTTTGCATCTTGAATGGGAATAAGTTTGCCGTTATACCAAGCTACGTTTACATTTTGCATATATATTTTTATGGACATTACCCATACCTTAAAACATTAAAACCGCAAATACAGTTAATATATCTAAATTGCTATTTTGGGCTTCAACTATAAAAAATGACTAATCTATATTATTATTCAATAACTAATCTTTTTTTATTTCATAAACACCCTGCATGGCAACTATCTTGGTGAACGTTACGATTAATATTTTAAAATCAAGAATCAATCCCCATTTTTTAAATTTATCAATATATTCTATATCATATTTTACCTTTTCGTCCCATGACAATTCATTTCTACCCTTGATTTGAGCATATCCCGTAATCCCCGGTCTAACAACAAAACGTTTCTTGACTTTATCGCTGAACGCTTCGTATCTACCATATTCGTAAGTCACAGGCGGCCTTGGCCCTACAAAAGCCATTTCCCCTTTAAATATATTAAACAATTGCGGCAATTCATCCAAACTGATCAAACGCAATACCTTTCCGACCCTTGTTACCCTGCCGTCATTCTTATAATTAAACAACCCCGTCCCCATATTTTCCGCGCCGACAACCATGGTACGAAATTTGAATAGAATGAACGGCTTGCCGTATCTTCCCAACCGAGCTTGTTTGAATATTAGAGGACCCTTAGAATCAATTTTTATCGCGAAAGATATCATAATCATTGCTGGCACCAAAAACACAATCATTAATATGGAAAACACAATATCCAATATTCTTTTCATTAATAATTGATAATAATCTATATCCATATTCCAACATAAATGCTTGATTGAAATTCTGTATACTTGCGCTCACTTCCCCGTTCTTCTTGGAATTATCAGACCGAACAAAGCTCCAATTCCATGGGCTGTATGCCGTATTAAAAATGCCGCAGGAAGTAAAAATAAATATCGAGCATCTTTTTGCCTAGTATGTACCAAAATATTGGCAGAAGCAACAATACTCGCCAAACTGTATGCTCCGATTATCGACAAAAACAACCACAGAAAAGGAAAAAAAACGAATGATAATAAAGCCGACAATATTAAATTTAACACAAAAAAAAGCGGAATCAAGTGCCTTACAGAAAAAGCATTGCTCCCGAATTTCAATACATGGGTGGTCCAAAAACCATCACTGTAATTATGCCTCCAGGAAGATTTAAAATTAGCATCAGCATAATAATTAGTGACGATATCGGGAACAAGCAAAATTTTGCCACCAGCTTTTTTTATTCGCTTATTAAAATCCATATCTGAACCTCTGATAAGTTTTTCGTTGAATAGCCCGATTTTTTTAAAAATTCCCTTTTTGAAACAACCAAAAGATACACTATCAGACCACCGTGGTTTTTTTGATCCAATTTTGATATAGGCGTCGCCAGACCCAAAACGGCCAGATAAAGCAAGAGCGATTGCCTTGCTTATAGGTGTATTTTCTCTCGGGACTATTTTCCATATACCGCCCACATTATCCGCACTGTACTCATTTAAATATTCGACACACCTTGAAACATAATTTTTTTGATAGGTGGCATGGCCATCCATTTTCATGATAATTTCGCCCTTTGCATTCCCGATCCCAATATTCATTGCAACAGGGATGATCTTTTTTAAATTATCTAGTATTTTAATGTATCGGCATTCTTTTGAATATTTTTCCAAAATCTTCCTTGTTCTATCATTACTTATTCCATCGACGACTAAAATTTCCAATTTATCTTTTGGATAATCGTTTATAATTATTGAATCGAGACACGCACCAATAAATTTTTCCTCGTTACGACAAGGGATAACAACTGAAACAAAAGGCAAATTTGACATAATAATAAAAAATATCTTTTAATAATTTCACTTCAATTTAAGGCGCATAAGCAAAATCTTATTGTTAATTTTTTCACCAACGTCACGATATTCGTATAGTGGCAATAATACCGCTATCTTAGTTATAACTTTTGCATAATAAGCGAAAAAAAGAGTTTTAATGTTTGCAGTATTTTTAAAAATTTGGAATGCTTCAGTCTGATCGAAGGTCTGCGGTAATTTTTTTTTATTGCCACGAGACACTAACGATTTTGGTAAATCCCAAAGCCATCTCCTGATAATAACGTGCCAAACTGTTGGTTTGACTTCACACAACTCGACAATTTTTAACCCGGCGTTATCCACAAGCGTCAAAAGTTCATCCCTACATCCAAACCAAGTAATGCCGTGGTGTTTTTGCTTCGATTCATTAGGAAACGTAACCACTGACACACCATCGGTAAAAAGATGCTTTGCAATAAAATCAAAAAAGGCGTTTGCCATTTTTACGTGTTCGAGCGTATCCGCCGAATAGATAACGTCAAATTTTTTGTCAAAATCATTCTCCTCGCACACATCTAAACATTGCATTTTAACGCAATTATTATTTTGGTAAACCAATTTTAATGCTTCAATGAGTTCTCTACTTATATCTATGCCATAGATTTCTTTGACTTTACCGATAATCAATTCAATGGTACTGCCAACTCCTACGCCAATCTCCAACAAAGATTTTTCTTTCCCGAGGGTAATATTTTGCATAATTAAATAATCCCTTGTTGCAAATCCGTGATATCTCATATTATTTATCTTAATTTTTTCAAAATGCATCAAATTATTGCTATATTACTTTTTGTCGAGAGCTAATAATTAAAAAATCCAATATAAACATACAAAATACAAATAATTTTTGCTTCAAACAATAAACAAGCCTGTGATCTTCTGGCTTGCTAATAAATTTTCATCATTTTACATTTTTAAACGCCCTTAATCAAGTGAAAATATTGATTTTCCATTAACGCCATATTTTTTTCCAAAGACCCTTTTTTTTCGATAATCCGCTTATTTATGGCATAGGCCGACTTCCTTAATGTTGGATCCGATAACGCTTTAATAATTTTTTTGGCCAAATCTTCGGGATCGAACACAGAACATAGGAAACCATTCTCTCCATTCCGCACCCAATTTCGATTTCCTTCAATATCGGACACTACCGGGAAAACCCCCATTGCCATACCCTCCAACAATGATATTGACTGACCATCTGACAAAGACGTAGAAACATAAACGTCTGCTTTTTTTAAAACATTAGCTAGATTTTCATATGATAAATAACCTATAAATTCCACGGCAGACCCGATTTTAAGTTTCTCGACTTCCCTTTTTAATTTTTTTTCCAAACTACCCCTTCCAACAATTAGCAATTTAGTATTCGGCATCTTCTCTAAAACTAGCGGGATGGCTTTAATCAAAAGATCAATGTTATAAACTGTTTCAAGCGCTCTTGTACTGATAACCACCCCTCCCTTGCCGACAAACTCTCTTGCTTGCAAAAAAAAACCAGCGGCGATGTCTATTCCATAGGTAAAAGTTGAAATTTTATCAGATTTAGCCCCTAACGAAATCAATCTGTCGGTTAGGTGTTGCGATTGCGAATGAATCGCATCCGCCTTTCTGATCGCATACTGAACCAACCATTTGAAAATAAAAGAATCTTGCGGGCGTATTGCCACGTCCGACCCAATAACAGAAACAACGTAGGGATGAAAATTAAGACACGCCCCAGCAAATCCGTAGCTTGTCGCATAGACTGCATGCAAAATATCGGGATTGAGTATTCGGATTTCTTCCTTTAATTTCGGTAACCCGACGATATATTTAATTTTAAAACTCGAAAATAATCCCGAATCTATATAATGGGTAGAAACATTCCCAGAGACTCCGGGATTAAAAGAAATGACCATAATCTTATGCCCTCTCTTTTGAAAATATTCTGCTAATTTAATCGTATGCGGGCTTACCGCATCCGCCAAATAACAAATACTGATCTTTTTATCATTCATTTCTCTTTGAGCTTAAACCAATCGATTGTCTCCCTTAACCCCTGCTCCAGCGAGATAACGGGTTCCCAGCCTAATTCTTTTTTAATTTTGGAAATATCGACCGCGCTTCGCCGAACACCGGATGGTTTATCTTTTTGATAAACAATGTTTGCATTTTTTCCTAATATCTTGGAAATTTTTTCACAAAGAAGATTAAGGGTTATTTCCTGACCGTACCCGACATTTATAATTCCATTAGTTTTGATTTCAGAAGCACACCCCAAAGCCTTGACGACATCACCCACATAAACAAAATCTCTTGTTTGTTCTCCGTCGCCACTAATATTAACTGGTTTGTTTGCAATTATCGATGAAACAATCGAAGGAATTATCCCCTCTTTCCATTGTCGCGGCCCATAAGCATTGCTTAATCTTAAAATCGCAAAAAAAAATTTAAAATTCTCGCAATAACTTTCAATCATCTTTTCAATCATCAAATTCGCAATCCCGTAAAAAGAATCAGGGCAAACTCGCGTTTTTTCGGATGTCGGAATCGGTGAATCCGGCCCATAAAGAGCGCCCCCCGAAGAAGTATATATAATTTTTTTGACACCGCAGTCGCGGCTATAATAAAGTAATTTTCTGATATCGGTAAAAAAATTTGCACTCAACTCAAAAAACGGATCATCAATCGCCCGTCTCAAATAAATCGGCCCAGACAAATGGTACACAATCTCAGGCTTTTCTTTTTTAAATATTTCACTGACAATCGGATCGCCTACTGTTGTCTCGTAAAATTTAATTTTTTTATCTGGAACAAAACCTTTATTAGCAATTCCAATTGCAACCACTTCCTTTCCCGATTGCAGCAAGCTTTCAGTCAAATGCAAACCTATAAACCCAGCAGCACCGGTTATTAAACATTTACTCATGAAATTACTCTTGGATTAGTTTAACAAATCGCAAGCATTTTTTAAAACTAAAGGCTATTTTTTGTTTTTTTAAGCACGGCCTCAGCTATTTTTACGTTTTCCAATTTATCAAGTATTGCATTTTTAATCGCAACTGCCAAGTACTGCTATTCGCACCGGTATTTTATTGATTTTAATTCGCAGTGCCAAGCAATCCAATGGTTGCACCGTCACTTTACGATAATTAATATTTTCGCTGTTAATGTAGCTCTACAATAAAACAGTTGCGCACAGCTAATTAGTCTTAGCCGAATGGTTTTTTTTCTGCTGGAGTCGCCCGTTTTGTGCCAAAACCATCAATGATATTCTTTTACCACTCATTAAGTAATAGAAAAGCAGTGACGGCAAAAAATAGAGATAAAGCGTTTTCAAATAAAAAATATTCTGCCCTCGGATAATATCAATTATCGAATATGCGATTATTGCACACATAAACGCATTAAACAGGTTATCTTTTGTGGAAGCAAAAAATAACTCAAGGAGCCTAAACCCTAAAACGAAAATCACCGCCGAAATCATAAATCCGAAAAAACCAACCAAATTGTAACCTTCTGTCAGGACGTAGTATCCGTAGCCGGTGATGCCATCGGGGTCGATTATCCTCGAGATAATTTCTCCAAGAGATATGTGGCTTATGAAAGGTATAAAAAGAGATAAATCTGACCATAATGCGGTTATTGGTATCTTAATATCTTTTTCTATTGACGTAACAAGAGTTAGCGAAGGAACGAACCAATCTTGAAAAATAACAATCTCCGGCCGGAAAAGCTGGGAATAAGTATCCGGATTCCGTAACACCGCAAAAAACGGACCCGGCCCTTCATTGCCACCGCGGCTATTGCGAATACCCTGGAAAACTATGCCCGCCAGCAAAATAATTGCCATGACGTATAAAATTATTTTTTTTTGCGCTAATATCTGTTTTGAAAAGCGATACCAAAAAAAAACCAAAAAACTGAGCAAAGTCGATCCTATTTCTATGCGTTGGCCAGAACGAATAGCCGTTGCCATAAAAATCAAAACCGAAACTGCAAATAAAAACAAATACACTAACTTTGCCGATCCCCGGTTCAAAACAGTTATTTTTATATAAAGAGTGAGCATTAAAATTCCATTTAACGCAAACATATAAAACCATATTGTGCTGTTTTTCATAACCCCTTGAGTCGAATATCCCAGTTCCCGATAATTAGCAATCAAAAAAGCTAAAAGTATAATTTCGTAAAAAATAACGAACATAATATACCAAACTCCGCCAAACCGTTTCTTATCGTCGATCTCCACCTTGACCAGAGACTGGTAATTCTTGCGCCAAACAACCGCAAAAATAAGAAAAATCGACAAAAAAGACAAAAAAATGTACCACCAATAAACAATAAACGATTTTTCGCCGTAATATTGACCAAAAGAAAGCACGTCGAGCAAATCAGGATAGAATAGATACCCCAATTGAGTAAAAATTGTGTAAAGAAACAAAATTAAATATGCAACAAAAAATATCGGCGTTTTTTTGCCAATAAAAAATGACGTTAAGGCAAAAAAAATCGTTAGAACAAGCGGCATCGCAATAAATGCAAATGAAATCATGTTAATTAAATTTTTATGGTTTTTTTATATTTCATAATTATCAAATTTTTTTTCCGCAATTCGTCAATTTTTTCAAAATAGTAGTTTTTTATGAATTCCATTTCTTTATCAGTAAAATAGAGTCTCCAAAATCGCCACTGTCCCTGCAACCCGCACATAAAAACTATTCTGTTGTTATAATGAATACTATCATCAACAAGCTTTTTCAGAAAACCAATACCATCGCGTTCTTCCAAATTAATTTCCGGCCACAACATAGCGATCGAATTTGAAATATTATAGGAAGTGGAAGTCCATTGATTAAAGTTATTGTGTTCGCTGGTAATCAATGAATCCATATAAGTATTGATAAAGGGAGCCCAATAACCGCCATCATGAGTATCATGTAAAGTAAGCCATCCATCCTCTCCAAAAATTTCGCGCAACTCTCGCGCGGCGAAATAACCATATTCAGGATGCTGGTAAAATAATCCATCAGAATATATGCCATCTATCGAATAAGTTACTTTAATGCGCTTTATTTCCTCCAAATATCTTTCATATGTTTCAGAGGTGAATTCTCCTGATCCCGTACCAACATAGGGCAAAACCTTCATACCATATCTGTGAGCTGTGTTTATTACGCGTTTGAATTCTTCTTCGTTGTCCGGCAACCATTTACCAGCTTGCGCCTCATAGGAAAGATCGTCCCATAATGGGATTTGCTCTCCCTTTTCATTTTTACTCTCTACATGACGATTTTCCCATACCCAAGAATGAAGCTCCAAAATTTTTGCAAATTTGCTATATTGAGCGATTTCCTGGTCTGTTGGATAACGCTGTACGTGCGAAGAATAATGCACAACATTAATAAAAGATTTTTCCCAATCAAAATATCGCGGCGGCAAAATTCCAACAAACAACAACGACATTGAATCACTCCCCGAAAAAATCCACTGGTTGTTTTCAAATTTCTTGGAATATTTTTCGTTTGACGCATAGCTTGGAGGCACAATCGCAATACCACCTTTTCCATCCAAGGCCAGCAAACCACCCGTTTTATATTTGGTTATTTCTTCATCGATTTGTTTAAATTCCGGCGTAAATTTTAAAGAAACCTGCAAATTTCTAATGTTTTTAAAACGGACCACTGAATCGCCAGAAATAATCATCTGGGATTCTTCGGTGCCATCCCAATAATAATCGAACCCTTCTTTGCGAGGCCCCTTGGCCTTTTTCAGCTCCTTCGGCAAATCAATAACCGCCACATCTCTGTCCGCGCCAATTCTTTGCTTAATGGAAATGGTTCCCTGCTCACTATTGATGGAGAATATTGCTCCCGTTGTTTGTATTGTCTGATTTTTTCCATCCGCCGAAAATTTTTCGATTGACATTCCATGAACAATCGTGTTTTCCTCAATAGAATCAATAAAAATTTGGCGCTTCTTTTCGGTTATTAATACAATAAAAAATATTATGACAATAAAAAAACCTATCAAAAAAAAATGGATGTATTTATTAAATTTCGATATCATAATTATTTTTCTTAGTTAGTGTGCGCTGGAAAATATTTGGGAGGGCAATTTCCGCATCCATTCGATTCTTAATAACCAGATTATTCCTAAATAAAAGGCTCCCATTATTACTTCCAATAAGATTAATGAATAAAAAGAGTTTATTAAATTTTTTAACTGCATCGCCAGCACGGCAAGAAAAATATTAATAATAATCGCTGTCAAAATTAGCGAAATATCGTTTGCAAATCCGCGCCGATATATCTTTTGTACCGAGAAATAAGTAAGAACACCTAAAAGGACAACCCCAAACGAAAATCCATAAGTTAAAACATAAAGCAGCTTGATATCTACGAAAAAAAATGATAGTACGGCACAAATGGCAAAAAATCCGGCAAAAGAAACTGCTATATTGATAGCATTAATGGGCTTGAATTCCGCCGCATCAAGTACACTCCGCAAAACCAAAAAAATAAAATAAAATCCCGCGCTGGCCGCTATAATATGCACAATGCCCACCGCTTCAATAAAGTCCGAACCAAGCCAATAATATAGAAATTTATCCGCAAAAGTCATGAGCTGAAAACTGATGAACATTGATATAAAAAAAAGAGCCCCAAGTAGAATATCTATACTTTCCTTCATCTCCATTTCACGTCTTTCTCTTATTAGGGTGCCTATTTTAGGCAAAAGCACCAGACTCAAAGGAGCAGTGCCAGCCGCTAGGATATTGAGTATGCTTTGTCCTGCCGAAAGATAACCGACTTCTTTCATTGTCACAAAGTGAACCGTCGCAATCACGGTAAACGAAAAAAAACCGTTTAACATAAAATCACCAAAAAAACGTGAAATCCCGTAGCGCATCATTTCTCTACCCTGAACTACAAATTGTTTATTGTTTTTCTTTCCTAGCTTTCTCATAAACCCAACGGAAAAAATAAGCGAAACAAAAATCATAGCCAATCCAACCCGCAAAACATACTCCGCCAAGTTGGCGTCTTTGAGCGTGAATAAGAAAAACAAAGGCATTACTGCCAGATTTATTATTTCCAGCAAATTAAAAGTGACGATTGCCAATACTCCGCGGAAATAAGCATAGACAAGGGAATGGAATATAGTACCCACCAAAAAAACCGAAAGCGGGAATTGTAAGTTAGAATAGTTAGAATTACCGAAAAAAATTCCCGAGAAAAATACGGGAAACAAATTTATAACAATAAAGCACGCCATAGTAAAGCTGATTACTGCAATACATGCAACGCGCATGTAGTCATACCTTTGACTGTAAAAAAGAGCGACATAGCGCGCCAACCCTACGCCTAGCCCCAAAAGCAGCACCGGTTGAAGCAACCCCGTTACTCTTCGAACCAGCGAATATTCCCCAACGCCTTGAGACCCAAAATCAGCCGCGACCATGCGATAGACAAAAAAGAAGGAAAGCAGAACTGCCGCCTCTGTGATAAATGTTAAAAATATATCTTTAAAAAATGGTTTTATTCGCATGGTTCTTTTAAAACTGGAAATAAATGAAACTCAAACTATCCCGCACTCCCCAAAATGCCAATATATATATTAGCATAACGATAATAATCGAAAATAAAAAGTAATTTGTTTGTATTATTCTTTTTTTAATGTCATATTTTTCATCAAGATACTCTCCTGCTACCAAAAAAAATATTAAGTAAAAACCCAAAAGCATACCCGGTTGATATTGCAAATTGCCAACCGAAGAAAAAACAAATATTTTTTCAATGATAGCTAATGACTGCGCAACGGACGAACTTCTAAAAAAGATCCAACCGACATTTATGAAACAAAATGTTATCCCAATTTTTATTATTTTAGGCACACCTGCGGCAAAAGGCAACCTCCGCAAAAGTTTATCAAAAACCAACAATAAACCGTGATAAATCCCCCATATTAAAAAAGTCCAGTTAGCACCATGCCATAAACCCATTACCGCCATTGCCGCAATAAGATTCAGATATTGCCTCCTCGCTCCTTTTCTGTTGCCACCCAGCGGTATATAAATATAATCGCGCACCCAACTTGATAGCGATATGTGCCATCGATGCCAAAATTCAGAAATTCCCGCTGAGAAATAAGGCCTATTAAAGTTAATTGCAAAGTTAATTCCGAGCAATTTACCCAATCCCCTGGCAATGTCAACATATCCTGAAAAATCGCAGTAGATTTGGAATCCAAAGAAAACAATCGCCACAGCAAGCGTGGACGCATTAAAATCAGTATAAGATCCATAAATTTTATTGACAACTACGGCTAAGTTATCAGCAATTACCACTTTTTTTATCAAACCGACAACGATCAATAATAGTGCCTCTTTATAGGGTACTTCCGAAAAAACAAATTTCTTTTTCAGTTGAGGAAGTAAATGGTTTGCCCGTTCAATAGGGCCGGCCACCAATTGAGGGAAAGCGCTCTTGTAAAGGGAAAAATACTTCAGACTGGTTTCGGGATTAACTGCGCTACGATAAACATCGACAAGATAACTGATTCCTTGGAATGTGTAAAATGACAATCCGATTGGAAGCGCTATATTCAAAAACGGCAATGCCATCCAAGGAAACACGCTATTATGAATTGATATAAAAAAATCAGTGTATTTAAAAAAGAATAACGCCGCCGTATTGGCAACAACCGACATTAAAAGAATAATTCGTTTTTTTGACGGTTGCTTTGCCTTTTTTATCGCCAATGCAAGATAAAAATCAACCGTGATCAAAAAAAACAAAAGCAACAAAAAATGTGGCTCGAATGAGGCGTAAAAAATCCAACTTGCGATCAAAAAAACAAACCATTTGTACTCTTGAACGGTGACAAGAAAAATAAGGTAAAAAACGATGAAGAAAACAAAAAAAACAAAAGAATTAAAAAACATGTAACGCCGCTATTTTTCGGGCCAAGTTGATTGAAAACAACGTTCTTCCCTTATAATTAAGGTGATCAAAGTCAATAAACTTGCTTTTACCGTACAAAAAAGCCTCCTCGTAAAAATCTTGGCGTGGGATCATGGTTGCCATGGCGGCCGCGAAATCAGCCTCCGTGTTTTTATCGTATAATTTCTTAATGTAGGGGTTGACTGGCATATCAATGACCAATATCTTAACCCCCTGTTCCCTAAGCTGGCTTGTAACAGCCGCTAGCGCCCTCATTTGAACGCTGTCATCGCTATTCCAATAATAATCACCGCCAAATCTTGATTTTATCGTCGAGTCTTTAATGGCTGCAGCAAAATAATCCTCGCTGTAGTTTTTTGTATAACCATATTGATTCCATATCGCCGGCAAAGTAAGCTCGTCTTTAGTCTTCCAAAAACTTAAATTACTATGATCAAGAATTTGTTTTAAATAATCATTGTATTTTAAAACATTAAAAAAAGAGTAAACAGACCTACCCAAAAACCAGCTGGAATCTTGCCATCGCAATGGAATTATTTTTAATATTGCCTGTGGATTAAAAAAAAGGTTGGTCACCGGATCGTTTTTATTCAAAATGGAATCGGTATAATTTTTTTGAAACATCCATGGCGAAATGCAAATAATTGCAAGACGAGCTGTTTTAACACCATTTAATTGACTGGCTATCAGAAAAAAATCGCTTGGTTTCCCGCTTGATATCGAAAAATTATAGATTTCACTTCCGACAATCTGATCGGCTAAATATTTCTCATCCACCCCTTCTCGGCTCATTGAACTTCCAAGGATTATAATTTTGTTTTTACTCTTACTATCGTTAAATTTGTTTATGCGTTGGATCGCAACAAAGTTGTCGTTATCAATATAGCTGTAATGATAAATAATTTCCCCCAAAATCTTATCAACAACAAAAAACAAAAAGAATGTCGTCAGAATCAGTACTACCAGCTCAATCGCCACTTTTGTTGTCATTATGTTATGCCAAAATTATCCAGGGTTTGTTGAAATGACATCGTTTCGACATTTTTTATTACGTCCGATTTAGCCAAATCCGGAAAAACCGCCCGTTGCAGAGCAATGGTTGTTCCCTTTACTGCGCCACGCAAGGTTTGTTTAATAATTCCACCCGCTTGCTCGTTCCAAACTAACATTTATCCCCCGCCACGGAAGATATCCTGTTAGATTAAATATTAATTGTTTTATTTTTTATTGATAGAGACGAAGCAACTCATCAGAGATATCTTTATTATTAAGCAATATTTTCTTATTAATAGCATCCATTGTCTCCAGGAGACTCATATCAACACCAGATTTTATCCCAAACTTAATTAAAGATTTAGTGTCCTTGGGAAGACAAGCGCCACTGTAACCCCGATAACCATCAAACCAAATATCAAAGTGGGAAAAAGAAAATTTTGGATTAACTGATGCTATTTTTTTTACAATTTCATAATCAATGCCCGTTTTTTGGCACAAATCATATATCTGATTTGCAAAAATCACCTTCAAGGCTAAAAATGTATTAGAAAAATATTTCGCCATTTCCGCCTCCTTGGAAGAAACAATAAAGGTGAATGGGGCTTTCGGCAAAATGTCAACAATTATTTGGGCGCAATTTTGGCTTTTTGCCGTGTACCCGACTATTTGCTCGCTTGGATTTTTCATATCCTCAATAGGATTAGCCTGACGCAAAAATTCTGGATTAAACAATATTGAATGCTGTGGATATTTATCCTGCATGTTTTGTGTTGTTCCTGGCACCACTGTTGATTTTATAACAATGATTTTATTCCCTGCTATGTTTGAAATTGCATCATCGACTGCCGAAATGTCACACCCATTATTATCATCATATGGTGTATTCACGCAAATAAAAATAATATCTGCTCCATTAATTTCTTCCAAAGAACCAATCTTTTTATATTTATCATACAATAGCGCACCAGACAAAACACTCTCAACTGCTCCGCCAACTACACCGATTCCAATAATCCCAATTTTTTTTGCCATGTTTTTACGAAAATTTAGTTTTTTAAAATTAAACTATTTATAAACAAAAATCAATATCCAAAGAAACCATTAATTTTTTTTCTTGTAAATTGGCCTACATATCCGGTGCCTTTTTCCAATCCCAGCGGCGTTAAAATTTCCGCGGCGTATTTTTCCTGAAAACGAATCACCGCGGCTTGGGTATCAACCGAATAGTTGCCGGTTATTTTTCCTTGCGGATAAATGGCTCCGCCCTGGGATTTCAGCACCTGCTGGAGGCAACGCGTCTGGGAATAATTCTCAACCCCGAAATAGAGATCGGCGGTTATCGCCTTGCAGGAATAGTTCCCGGCCGCAACCGGTAAAACCGGCACACTGATCGCGGGCGGACTTATCCGCGCCGCGAGTATCGCCTGGATGCGCGCGATTTCTTTTTTCAATGTCTCAATTTGCGCCAACAGCTTGTCCTGAAGCTCTTTTGCCGCAACCGAGGCATCGTCAGCCGCCGCCGCATCCCTCTTGGTAACCGCGATCTTGATCGAGTAAGAAAGCGCGTCGTTTTCAACGTTGAATAGCGATGTTTTTCCGGCCGCGAAAGGGATCAATGTCAGCGACGCGTATTGGCGCCCGAAATCCGGCAATTTCAAAAATCCCTTGCCGTCGCCGGCAACCAAGAGTTCGTCGATTTTGCATTCGGTGCCGTCAGCATAGCACAAAACATAGGGGGCTCTGAATTTTGCTTTCGGATCCGAAGAAAATTCCAGCGCCAAATTGCCGTCGCCGCCGATAATCCTTTGCCAATTTCCGGCAAAATAGGTCGTGTTGTACATCACCGAAAGCAGCGATTCATCGGAATTGGGAAGATAGTTTATCTTTGGACCGATGTTGAAATTATTCAAACCGGCGTATTTATAACAATATTGGCCACCCAAACGGCAATCATTGGTCAAAAGCGCCGTCAGCCAGTTGCGGAATAAATCTCCAAAACCAATATCGTTGCCATTTTTGGCCAGTGCGTATTCAATGGAATCGATTCCGGCGCGATCGGTGGCCATCGTATCCGCCAAAACCTTGATGCCGTATTGGTCAACCAGATACTGGATGAAAAGATGAGCCGCGCCGTAATTGGCCGGCTTATTGGCCCAATCAGTCAGGCTTTTGCCGGTATCCGCGGAAAATGACCGCGCGCGCTGGTCGAAATTGCTGCCGGCAAACGGGCTATCATAACCCATCAGCGTGGACGCGTATTCGGCGCGCGCCTCGGCCAACCAAACTTCTTCGGAAACGTTACGCGAACGCTCTTTCTGGTTGAAGGTGATCAAATGCGTGAATTCGTGCGCCAGATAAGCTTTGGCCAATGGCCCGTCAATATAGCTCGGGTTAAGATAAACCATCTCTCTCTCATTGGAAGCCGGTGCTTGCGCCTTTAAATAGCCGTCGGCGGTGTTTATGTACCCGCCCGCGTCTTTGACCATCGGATGGATCAAAACCGTGATCTTGCCGTCTTTGTTGACCACCGGATTCACGTCGCTGCCAAACAGCGACGTAAGTTTGGGATAAATATTTTTGGAAAATTCTCCATCAAGATTTTTGAAAGCATCGGTATATTTTGTCCGACCGGCCGCGTCCAAACTGTTCCACCACGGTTCATCGACATAAAAATAGGTTTTATCGCCCGCCCAAACCAAAACCGACAGCACCTTCGCCCTACCCGCGGCATCATAAGTCTTATCGATATAAAACGAAGCCTTGTCGCCATAACTATCCGCCCAAGCCAAACCCGGCAACAAAAATACCGCCAACATCAAAAACAAACCTGATTTAAAAAATAATTTAACCATTGTTTCAATCAAAAAAATAACTCCCTAGAGCTAAAAACCAATGTCTATAGTATATAATACAAACCCCGCAAAAACAAAATTCCAATCCAAAGACAAAAGACCCGTGGAAGAGTTAGACTCTTCCACGAATTCCGAACTCATTTCTTCGCCTTAGGCGCAAAAACAATCATCCCCAACCAAAACAAATTAATCACCGGCCAAACAAACAAGCTGAAAAATTGCATCATATAAACAAATGTTCCATGCCCGCCCAAAAGATACAAAAATGAAAAAATATTAGCCATAAGCGACACCCACCAAAACGCAAATGCTTTTTTTTTATGAACCCAAAAAATTGCCGCCCCAATCAAAGCAATCAAAAAAATACCACAATAAATTGCAATTCCCAAAACCGCACCTATACCTTCATAAATTCCCATCATATTTTTTTAATTATAATTTTATTTTAATATAACTTAGGCTATCAACCAATAAATCGACTGCTTTAACATCGATTCCCTTCCCACTTGCCTTTTGAATTTCTTTAATCAGCAAATCAATTTGTTTGTTAATTACCAATTCTAGCGCTTTAACTGCCGCGGTTTTGGCTTTGGATGGTAATTTCTTATCGGTTTTTAATTTGTTCAAAACGTCAAATTGCGCCTGTAATGCTTTTAACTGCGCGGCCAACACGATATTTTGCGGTTTTTTAATCAAACCCAGCCCGGCGAACTTTTTCACATTGGCCGCAATCGAATTAATTGTCGCACTAACCTTAAATCCAACTTCTTTGATACCGGTATTGCCCACTTCGTCTTTCGCCTCAATTTTCAAATTATGACTTCCGGTTTTTTGGAACGCCAGATCAATTTGATTCGCCGTTATAGCTATAACTGTGCCATCCAATGAAACTTGTTTGTTTATTTTGTCCGGAGCGGATTTATTGTCGCTGACAGAATAGTCTATGGTCAAAAACTCATTATTAGAATGGACTTCATTGTTCTGCGGCGAAGTTATGACAATGAGCGGCGCAACAATATCATTTTCTTCAACCACCACCTGACCGCCATCAACCGCGATTGCAAACTGATCCTGCTGGTTTAAAACCGCGACTCCCTGGATGATCGCGCTTGTTTCCTGGACTTGCTGGTTTTCGCTATTTTGCGAGATCATTGTTGTTTCCACACTGAATTCGCCCGCACCCGTGCCTTGGGTAATAATTTTATAATCTCCGCTCGGATCGGGAATCGTGGCAAACTCCGCATCAGCGTCAGCCCCGGTATAATACGCACCTGCTATTTTATTGGTTTCCGGCAAGTTAGTAATGTTTTTGCCAATCCATTTTCCATCCGGCGCAACAATTTGAATGTCCACTGGCGAAAAGACTCGCACTAGCATCAAATTCGGCAATCTCCAATCAATTGTAGCTCCTTGCGGACGAATACCAGACAATAATTCCATAACATCTTGGCGACTAATATTCATTGCGCCACGATGATCTGATGTAACTATTATTTCTTCATCTGCTAAAATATTCACACTCTGCGCCGATACAAGCGGCACTGTGCCATCACCAGCACCCCAAACCATGCCCCTTTCACCAACCGGCAAATCATAACCGCTTGGATAACCGTGTTGCCATTTGGGCGGCTGGGTCGATGTTACCACGTTAAATCCAGTAATTGTACTTTGATTATCAGAAAGATTAGCAATTATTTTGCCATATTCCACAGTTGTCATTTTTTTTACATTTTCTGCTAAATTCAAGTTCTCCAAAAATTGATTTTGTGGATAACCATTCGGATAAAAGCGCGTTAGATTATTCCCCTCATATAAATAGTTATAAATTGGCAATAATTGCGACACCGAAGGCACTCTTTCGCGCACATATGAGAAAAGATTAGGATATCGCATTTCTTCTGCCTCCTGAAGCAAAACATTTCTACCCAATGATTCAAACAGACCGGGTTTTAATTCGCCCGCTTCCCAGGTTAAATAAGATTCTGGCGAGCCGTTGTTTGGCGTTGCCAAAGTAATCAGCTGGTCAACATCGTTTTGATAATAAACTGACTCAATGTATTGACGCGCCACCAAACCGCCCATCGAGTGCGCAACAACATCAACTTTTGGCATTTGAGTGTCTGTTTTGATTTTCTGGATCAATCCATAAAAACTTCGCGCTGTACTTTCATTATCATTGCGCCAATTATAAGGGAACTCGAACAGATCAACGCCTTTGACGTAGCCAGCGGCTTCCAGCTGGTCGATCAAACCATCAAACGAGTGGAAGATTGGATCAATCCTTAATACGCCGTTTTCCGGCCAGGAGCCGACGATGCCCGGGACGAGGATCACGGGGTCGCGGAAGTTGGCGGCGGCGCGATTTGAGGAATCGATGGTGCCGGTGATTTTGGCATCCGCCCACCAGTTATATTTGAAATCCGGGGCAACGGTGTCGGCGGGGTTATTGTTGGCAACATCAACGACGTTGTTGAAAAATTTTGAACGGTTGATCTTAATATTGGCGCCAAAGGTTTGATCCAGTTCCACGCCCACGACGTTGCCGGAAACGCGGCACGCCTGCATCTCCAACTTTCCCTGCCCGGCCACCGCAACCGCAGTCTGGCGCGATGGCAGGCCGTCAGTTAGACTGGCAATTATTTCCACATTCCTCAAATCAGCCGCGCCCGTGTTTCTGATTGAAACCAATTTTCCGGAATAACCATTCTCGCCCGCGAGTTTCACCGGATTTTTCACGGTTCCCTTGACCGTCAGTTCGCCATCGACAATGATCGCGCCGCGGCTTTGGATATTCAAAGTAATCCCCTTTTTAACCGTTAATTTTGACCCAGCAGGAACTATCACTGGTTTGTCGATGACTCGGCTTTGATCCCATTCCTGATCGCCGGAAATAATCTCTGGTTCATAAACCTCATAATCTCCAAACGGTTTTGCCAGCGGATAATAATCATAAAAATCCGAAACACCAACCCGGTACGGACTGCCGCCAATGCCGTCGCCATCCGGATCTTCCGCAGCGCCACCCGCCCAATAGTTTCCCATTTTGCTTATACGCGCCTGGTTTTGATAATTATAGGCTTGTTCTTCTTTTGAATTCCAATAATTGGTATAAGGACCGCTATAAAGATTGGGATTGCCATAAAAATCGTTAAAATAAATCTCATTGCCGGAACTTTGGCAATCCATGCCAGTTTGGCTGCAATATTGCGACGGCAAATAAATATCTTTCTTTGAATTGTCGCGGAAAATATTGCCGATTATATTATTGGTGTTGGTACCGTAATAATCAATATAGATTCCGTCGCCGTTTGATTCAATGATGTTATTCCTGATTTTCACCTCGCCGGCGGCGTAACCCAATTGGATCCCCGCGCTTGTGGCTGCGCCACGCAAAATAAAACCGTCAATGACGGCGTAATTGGCGTATAGCAATTTGATTGCGGGTTTGTCAGGATCAGCCGCTTCAATGATAACATCCGTGGACGTGGCATTTCCCGAATTTGATTTATCGGCTTTCAAAACCAGCCGCGGCTTTTGATAAACATCAACATTCTCGCGATAAATTCCCGGGCTGACCAGAATCGTATCTCCGGCATCGGCCGCATCCACCGCCGCCTGGATTGTCTGATATTGGCCTTGGGGCAAAACACTAAGCGTGGAAGCAAAACAGAAATTCGACACCGCCAATCCCAAAATAATTAACAAAAATCTTTTAACCATATTATTGGAAAATTAATTATTTATTAAAATTATTTTATTTTATCAAACCCAATAAATGGTTTCAAGTTGTGCAAGGTGCGACCTTGCACAACTTTATTCAAATGAAAGGCTTGGCGGCAGAATACGTTTATTTTTAATCCAATCTTGGGTAAAAATTTTAACTGCTTCCATCCCCTTTTCGACATCATCGGAACCGCCAAAAACTTTCCACAAAAAATCGCGAACCGTCACCGATGGAAAATTTTTGGTTCCAATGCTATCCGAATAGCTCGACCATTTATAATTATTCAAAAAATCAATCGCCGCAGTTGCGTCCCGAACGCCGCCTCTTTTCCAATCAGATTCAATGATTTCAATCGGGTTTGAAAAGATATATTCCACCAAATGCATAAATTGCTCATCACTAATAACATGGACTGCCTTAAATCTTCCCTGGAATAACGCCCCCATGCCTTTTCTTTCGTGTTTCTCGTTAAAATATCCAGTATAGCTATCACCTAATTTTTTCATAAAAAGAGATATTCCGCCTTCAATCAGTTGGCGGACGATCAAATGATAATGATTAGGCATTAAAGTAAAACCTATAACTTCAACCAAAGGCTTTCGATTTTGTTTTTGCGAGTTGTGCAAGGTCGCACCTTGCAAGCTTGCAAGGTGCGACCTTGTTAAATTTCTTTGCTGCCGATCAAAAATCCGATCGCTCATTCTTACCGAATTTGTGTCGTTGCATTCATACAAACAAAAAACAAAACGATAATAATCATTATCGTTGGTAAAAATAATTCTTTTTTCAACTCCGCGATTAAAAAGATGAAAAATCTCGCCATTAATAAATTCGCGCTTCACATTTGGCATAATTCAATTTTATCAAACAATAAAAGTTGTGCAAGGTGCGACCTTGCACAACTTTTTCCTAAGATTTGAAGGTTAAAAATAAGGAAAACAAAAGCCCTGCCCCGTGAGGGGAAGGGCTGATGTTTTTTTCTGACCGCCGATCCACAAGAAGGGCGGTTGAGAAAACTACTTCAAGTACACGCTCTGGCCGATCCACTCGGAAAGACCATTCATATAGGTCGAAGTCTTGGCTGCATAGCTTGCATCGTTTTCAGCAAGATGACCCCAAGTGATGCTCGCAACCCGCAAGTCGTAGTTGCCCACTGTACCACTGTTCGCCCATGTCGCGGTAATCGCGAATGAAGCAGTCGTACCTTCCGCGACTTTGTAGCTGTTGCTCACAAGAGTCGTGTTGGAAGGCTGGTTGTACACCACGCTGGTCGCAGCACCCTGGTCAATGCCTTCGATCGCATAATCGATCGTGAACGCATTGGCAGTCGCTTTCTTGGTGATATAGATATCGCCATGAGTCGCCGCCACCGTGATATTGAAGGTGGAGGAAATCGTTGAGCTGGCGCTACCTGCATCAGGCTGGGTCGAAGTGGTAGAAATGCTGGCCAAAGTGAACACCGGGCCTTCGTCGAAAGCAATCAAATCGTTGCTCGCCGCGGAGCTGGAAGTTGTTCCGGTTCCGGTCAAACCATTGGATTTGATGAAATTCACCTGCGCCGTGCCGGTATCTCCATACACTGTGACTTTATATTTCTGGGTGTCTTCGGTGCTGACATGAGTCGCCGCTACTGCAGTTGCGATCGTGTCGTCGATCTTGATAGTGAAGGTCTTGGTCGTGTCTTTCGCGATTGTGTAATTCAAATCGCTAAAATCGGCCGTACCATCAGTAATCGCATCGGTTGCATCCGTATTCGGGGAATCGGTTCCGATAACATTACCGGCATCATCAACCAAATACACAGTTTCCGGAATCGCATAACCCGCAGAAGTCGTGAACGTCACATCATCGATCGAATCAACAATCAAATTATCCTTGGTCGCCTTCATGTCGAAAGACAAAAGAGTGGCGCCAACGATCTTGTGGCTCGCATCGGCAATGACATTGTGCGCTTTGGGCGTGCTGTTATTGGTGCTAACGCTCAAAGTGGCACTGGTAGATTCTGACGAGTTAATTGAAATGGTTCTCCCGGTGGTGGTCCCGCCGTACTGATTCAAACCAGCTTGGTCAACACCGCGAACGCTCGTTGTTCCCGGGTTGCTGACAACAATCGTATTGGCAGTTGTACCGGTAACCCACGCACCGCTGGAAATACCAGTGTTCACATCCGCCTTAACAGTCATCACTTTGGTGGTGTTGTTGGCAACGATGAACTTGCTGGAGAAACCAGTGATCGTGATCTCATAATCGCTGGCCGTAACTTTGGAAACCGTGCTGGAATTCAAAGCCGCGGTTGCGACCTGAGTATCTCCATCATACAAATAAATGTTGGAGAAATAAGTGTAAGGCTGTTTGGTGAATTTCAAAGTGACGCGCTGGACATCAACATCCGAGCCGGTCGCCTTTATTTTCATACCATAAAGATCAGTCTTGACATCGCCTTCATAAACTTTCTTGTTGTCGGCAGGGGAAGGATTCACGGTCACCGTGATCGTGCCTTCAGCGCCGGTCTGGGTCACGCCCGAGCCGGTTGTGGTCGTGCCTGTGCACGCTTGGCCGGTAACAGGGCTATATCCAGTGGTTGACGTGCAACCTTCAGGAAGCGTGGTCGAAGTTGAGCAAGGCAATCCGGTTGTGGTGCTATAACCGGTGGTTCCGGTGCAACCATTTCCCGTTGGAGTAACGATCACCGGTCCGGCGGACAACATCGCGTTTAATTTCACGCGAGTCGAAGCGCCAACAAAACCAGTGCCTCCAGTCAAACCAACCGGAGTCAAGATTTCAGCGGCATAAGTGTCCTGAAATTTAACCACGGCATTTTTTGTCAATCCGCCAAAATACGTTGTCTCGTTACCCGCAGAACCCACTCCTTCAAAAGCAACCTGGAAGGTAGGATTCGCGTTCAAAATCTGTTGCAAACATTTGACATCGTTTCCAGTGGAACCGAGAGTCAAATTTCTCGTGAAGGTAACTCCGGCGCAAGCGGGATAATTTGTGGTTGTCAATCCGCTTCCCGGTGTTCCGGTCGAGGTCGTTTCATTGCCCAACTGTCCTTGCAATCCGGCTAATTGAGCCTGCAATTGCTGGATTTGAGCCGCCAAATCTGTGGCAGTCGCGGTTTCCGCTTGGCTCAAGCCGGGAACAACGGTCACTGCCATCGCCATAGCGATAACGCTTGCGAATAATTTCTTGCTATTCATTGTTTATTGTTGTTTTTTTACTTAAAGGTTTATAACCTTTCTTAATACTTCTGTCGCGCCGACCTGTTAAACCCTCCCAGCCAAAGCTTTAAAGCTGTGAGAATCGCGACTTCTTAACCGCCAGACTTGCTGACGAAAGATCCTCATATCCCGCTTTTGGCGGAATGATGGAAATCTTTTGTCGGTACGTCCAGCTTCTAATGCAAAATACAGCTTGGCGAGGTCGCACCTTGTTGATTACAACAAGGCGCGACCTCCAAAATTACCGGTTCAACGAACTGCTTAGATAATAGTCTATTGCTTGGTCGTAATTGCCGGCGTCATATTGCTTTTGAACAAACGCCAGGTCATTGTTTTGTTCTTCGGATAAAATCGGATTTTTTTTGAAATAACCGAGCAATGATTCCACGATCGCTTTGTCGGATACCGCTTCGGTGCCATCGGTGGTGCTGCTGGCGTTCTGATCCAACCCAAGCACGCCATAAACTTGCTTCTCCTTTTCGCTGATGCTTTTCATCGCCACGCCCGCTTCTTTAACAATCGCTCCGGCATTATCCGGATCCTGCGCGACCAGCGCCGCCACTTCCTTTTTTGCCGCCGCCTTGGCGGTTTTGTATTCATAGAACGCCGCGGGCAAGTTCTTCACCAAATTCTTTTGCGATATCAAATCAATTTCTTCAAGCCTTTTGGCCACCAATTGCAAATTTGCCGCCGCGCTCTTGTCCTGGCCGCTGATCATGGCCATCCCCTTTTC
>JBAYLX010000005.1:0-26650 GCA_041663885.1 Minisyncoccota bacterium
ACTAGCTTGAAACTGTCCCCTTGTTTCCTTTCGCGTCCTTGCAGCGGACGTAATAAGTGTATTTTCCCGCCGCGGCCAGTGTAATGTTTTTGCTGTGGCTAAGCCCGCCCGCGGTATCCATCGTATCGGTAAGGGAATCAAATTCGCCGTCAACCGTGCCATATTTGCAAACTGCGACCTCATCGGTCGTGCAGGAAATCGTCACTGCCGCCTTGTCAACATCGCCCGACGGCGCCAAGCTGGAAATCACCGGCGGTGTTTTATCAGCCGGCGTCACCACCTCCTTCACGGTTGTTTGTTTTGGCGCGACGTACGGCGCGTTGTAATAAAATGAAATCCTGCCCACCGTCTGGTTGACATTGCCCGCAACATCCTTGCAAAGCACGTAAGTCACGTAATTGCCCGTTCCGTAAAGAGAAGCAGTGGCGGTATGGTACAGTTTGTCGGAACTGGTGAACGGCAAAGTCATTGTTTCATATGTTTTGTTGGCATACCAGCTGAAACGGCAGCTTGAAGACTCATTGGTGGTTACCGACAATGTCACGTATTTGCTGGTCGCCGTGCCGGTCGGCAAAAAATTGGAAAGCGTCGGCGCAACCGTATCTCCAGAAGGCGGCGTCTGACAATTGTCCCCCACGCAAGTCACATCGCCCACCGTGAATTTCGCGGTGGCGCTGGTTCCGTTTGAATTGCCCTCGAAATCTTTGCAACGCACATAATAAGTGTAGGCCCCCTTGCCAAGCGAACCCAGCTTTGCCGAATGCTCTTCACCGTTGTCGCTCGCCAGTTTATTGCTCATGCTGTCATAACTGGTATCGGTCGTTGAATACCGGCACGCCGCCAAATCTTCGGTATTCAAGCTGATTTCGGGATTTTGGGAAGTAACCAGCCCCTGCGGATTGAGATTTTTGATCACCGGGCCATTTTCCGCAAAAACATCGCCGCAAAACAAAACCATCGCGGCACAAATCGCCAAAGCAAAACACGCGACAGCTTTTTTCATCATAACAATGTTGGGTAATGGCATAATTTATTTATGATTTTAATTTAAATTTAGTGGGTTGAAATTTACTGAGCAATCTTGAATTGAACTGGCGTTGAAATGCTGTTTTCCACCCCGCTGCTGCTCTTGCACCGGATATAGAAAGTATAGTTGCCATCTTCCAGGTTGCAGACTTTTTGGCTGAAAGTGCTACCCGATTCTTTCGGCAAAGAATAATCCATCGAACTGTAGCTGACATCTTCGCGACCGAAACGGCAAGTCGCGTTTTGGCTTGTTTGCGCCGCTATTTTCGCGCTCGAACTGGTTACCGTCCCCACCGGGCTGGCCGAATCGATCACCGGGCCCGTGGCGGTTGCCTGCGAATATGTTACCCTCACGTCAACCAACCCGAAAATCATATAATCATATTTGACAATGTCGCTTTTAAAATTTTCGCTGATAATTGTTTGCCGCACCCCGGCATCGATCACGACATTCCCGGAATTCTTCGGCAAAAGCCCGCTTTTATATTCAAAATAAACCGGATTGTCTTTTATTCGCGCAACCACATAATAACGTTCATCGGCTTCGATCGTCACCGGGCTGATATCAACGCATTTCCAGGAACCGTTTCCCGTCACCTGAGCAGTGGCTAACTCAGTATATGCGCCATTGATCAGCGCTACCTTATTAGTTTTGCCGCTGTCAAAATAACCGCACAATTGGGTAACCCGGCCGTCTTTATTCGGAGTGAACTGATACCCCGCAAACCAATCCACTTTCGCGAACCGGGCGCGGGTCCCTCCTTCAGCGGCTTGCCAGGGATATACCGAATTATCATCGATATTTTCATCGTAGGAACGGTTACCATCATTTTTGCGGTCATTGGCCGACAAGCTGGCGCAATTGCCGCCGTTGCCCGCAGTATCAACCGTAAAAATAATTTGATACCCCTCGTTACTGGCAATTCCACTCACGTTGCCTTTACAAATAACATAATAAGTGTGCTGGCCATCGCTAAGGTTACTCAACTGGACGCTGTGGCTCGTACCGCCGTCAGTAGTGAACTGGATTCCGTTACTATACGAAAAACTGCTCGTTTTATATTGGCAAATGGCTTCAGGATTGGTTGTCAACGTTAGTGCCGGGCTGTTGGTTGTTTGGTAACCGTTAGTTGTGTTGGTGAGCACTGGCGCATCGGCCGCGCTTGAACGATCCAGTACAGTAGCGATCTGCTTGGCCGCGCTTAAAACTCCATTCGATGCATCACGACAAATCACGTAAAAATTATACGAGCCGTCCGCAAGCGCGGAAATCGACGCACTATGGCTATAATTATCACTGGTGGCAAGCGCCGTCCCAACACCGTAGGTGAAGCTGCTGTCCTTGTATTGGCACGCCGCCGGACGATCAGTGGTCACCGCTACTATCGGATTATTATTTGTCTGCCGAGCAGGCGTAATAGTTTCCACCTTCGGCGCCGTTGCCGCAACCGTGAAAATCATTTGCGTTGACGTGGCGTTGGCAACCTGGGTCGCAGTATCCTTGCACGCCGCGTAATAAGTGCGCTGGCCGTCGCTGATATTGCTCAACTGAACTTTGTGGCTGGTGCTGCCCGTTGTCGTAAAATTAGCGCCCGTGCCGAACGCAAAAGAACTGTCTTTGTACTGGCAGGTCGCGCTGCGCGTCGTAGTCAGCGACAACCACGGATTGGCCACGGTCTGGTAAGCGCTGGTCGTGTTGGTGATTACCGGTTCATTACCGGTGATCCGATCCAGAGTAGTAGTGATAATTTTTTCTTCGCTGATCGCTTCAGTCTCGATATCCTTGCACATCACGTAAAAAGAATGCTCCCCGTCGTCGAGCGACGCAATCGAAATGCTGTGACTGTATTTATTTGGCGTGGTGATCACCGCGCCGCTAGCAAACGTAAAACTGGCATTTTTGTAACGGCACTCCGCCTTGCGGTCGGTGGTCACTGCCAATACCGGAGTTTTATTGGCTTGCTTGTCGGAAGTAGCATTAGTCACCACGGGCGCGTTCTCCGGATCAAGCGAAAGGTCAACTTTAAATTCAATCTTTAATGCGTCGCTGACGCCGCCGGTCAAATCATCTTTGCAAACCACGTAATAAGTTTTTGTACCGTTGGTCAACCCACTCAAACCGGTGTTATGCGTGTAGTTGCCCGTGCTGTTAAATGACGTTCCATTGCCATAGCTGAACCCGCCGGACTTGTTGTATTGGCAGGCCGCCGCGCGATTGGTGGTCACCGACAAAACCGGATTGTCGCAAGACTGGATCGCGCTGGTGGTATTGGTAACCACGGGCTTAACCGGCTCTGGCTCTTCATCTTTTTTAGTTGAATTACCGCCCCCTCCTCCGCCGCCCCCTCCTCCGCCACTGCCCTTAGAATTCGGCGGATCAAGGCAGGCATCCCTATCATCCAATGTTCCTTGCATACCGGCGCGTTCGTTTTCCACGGCAGTATCGATATACCACTTTCCATCCTTGCCCTTATATTCAATCTTCCCCGCCCCCGCCCCAATACGATATTGTTCGCCATGCGCGGCAACATAAGCCGCCAAATTTTTTGGATCGCTTAAATCTCCCATTCCGAGATTATGCCATTGTGCCAACGCTTCCGCCGCGGAAGAAGCATCGATAACTTTAATCGCTGTTGACGATTCTTCTTTTGTTTGTTTTTCCGTGGTTTTTTCCTCCGCCTTTTTCTCTTCCTCGGTTTTTTTCCCGGTTATTAGCTCCGCCACCTTTTTGGCTGCTGCCGCTAAATCTACTTTTTGCTTCTCTGTTAAGATTTTTTTTACCTCATTTTCTTGATCTGTTTTCAACTGTTTGTTACTTTCCTTGTATTCGATTTTTCCATATTTTTTTTCCACATAACTCACCATCTGTTCAAAAAGAGCTTGCGGGCTTGAATTTCTAGCCGCCTCTCTCGCGGCCGGATCCAACATCGCAGTAAATGCCAGCAGGGCATTGGCAAGATCTTCACTGCTGACAAACTCACCGGCCAATTTCTTTTTCATAATCTCGATCGCTTCCTCAATAGACATTTCTCCATCGCCTTCGCCGCTCGGTCCAAAACTATCAGGAGTTGTGCTGTTTTGGCTTAAAGCCGCGTTCCCCATCGTTGAGAAAAAACCGGTAAAAACAATCGCCAACGCAAAAAATATTGCCAGCAACTTCGCGCCCGCGCCAAAATCCACCTTTGATTTCCGGCAGATAAACAGATTCTTGAAAACAGATTTTTTTTCAGGTGGAAATTGCATATTTTTTGTTATGGTATTTTTTACCGCGATAAATCGAACACGAAAAATTTATTTGCAATCCGCTGTCTTGCCACGGCCATTAAAGGCCGCGGCAAGACGGAAGCGTCAGTCAATGACTTCGAATTGGATCGGCGTGGAGGCGTTGTTTTCCCCGGTCGTGCCTTTGCATCTCACGTAGAAGGTGAACGGACCGCTTTCCAGATTGCAAAGCTTTTGTTCGTGGAGCTTGGCCGAAGTTTTACTGAATGTGTACCTCATGCTGCTGTATGCCACGTCGTCGCGGTCAAAGCGGCAAGTCGCGTCAATATTGGTCTGCACTGAAATCACTCCGTCGCTGGTCGATATTGCCGGCGAGCTGACTTCCGGGCCCGTGGTATTCGCTTCGGCCAGCTTGATTTTCACGTCCACCAAGCCAAAGACCATATAATCGTATTTCTTGATATTGTTGCCGAAACTTTCCGTGGCCAGCTGGCGGATGCCCGCGTCCACGGTCGCGGTCTCCGCGTCACGCGGTAATAAACCGGCTTTGTATTCGTAGTAGATCGGATTGTCTTTCATCCGCGCGATCACGTAATAGCGCTTGTCGGTTTTCACCTGCACCGGGGTGATATTCACGCACTTCCATCCGTCCTCGCCGGCCACCTGGGCGCTGGCGATTTCTTTATACGCGCCATTATAGAGGGTTATTTTATTGTTATTGCCGTCGCCAAAATAACCGCACAATTGCGTCACCTGGCCGTCGTCCGTGGGCGTGAATTGATACCCCGCGTACCAATCAACCTTGGCGAATTTGTCGCGCGTCCCGCTTTCAACCGACCGCCACAGATATTTCGAATCGGAATCGTCCTGCTCCTCGGCCTCTCTTTCGTTATCGCTCAGTTTGTCATTGGAATTCAAATTGGCGCACGTCATCGGCGTCGCCGCGACCGTGAAAATAATCTGGGTTCCCGTCGCGTTGGCAATGCCGGTGGCAACGTCTTTGCAAACCACATAGAAAGTATGCTGCCCGTCGGCCAACGGCGGAAGCGTTGAACTGTGCGCGGTTGCCCCGGCCGTTCCATCGGTGGTAAATTGCGCGGCCGTGGTATCGCCGAAAACGAAATTGGCGCCTTCTTTATATTGGCAGATCGCCGTGGTACCGGTAATGACCGAAAGCACCGGCGTGTTGGTGGTCTGGTTGGCCGCCGTGGTGTTGGAAATCGTCGGGCCCACGGTCGAGCGGGTGAGCGTGGTAACAATCGCGTCGGCAAAAGTTATCGCCTCGCCAGTGGAAATTCCCTTGCAAGCCACCTGGAAAGTATATTTCCCGTCCGGATAATCGGCCAGTGAAAGCGGAAGCGTGTGGCTGTATTCCTGATCATTGGTGAATTGGGTTCCCGTGCCGTCGTCATAGACAAACTTGGCGACAGTGCCATCGTTGCTGACTTTTTTATATTGGCACTTTGAAGGAATATCGGTCGTGATCGACAAAGTCGGATTGGCCGCGGTCTGGGTCGCCGGCGTGGTGCTGGCGATTTTTGGCGCGACTCCGGTCAGCTTGATCTTGAATTGAATCTTAACCCCGGCGGCGTTAGTCGCGCACGTGCTCTTGTCTTTGCAAACCACGTAATAGACATGCGCCTTGCCGTCATTTTCATCCAAACCGGTCAATTGCGTGTTATGAATGTAATTGCCGGTCGTATCAAACTTGGTGCCTGATCCGATCGCGAAAACCGCGTCTTTTTTGTATTCGCACTCCGCGGGCCGGTCCGAAGTTACTTTCAATATCGGATTGGCAATCGCGAACTCTTCCGCGTCCATAGAACTCGTCACCACCGGCGCGTATTCGGCATTAGCGGAGAGATCAACTTCAAAAGTGGTTTGCCCGGTGCCGCTCGCGGCCGATGTCTTCGATGAAGCGGCCGCGTTCACGCAAGTCACGGTAATGTTGTGCGATGCCTTGCAGCTGGCCAGGTTGGTTTCCAAAGAACCGAGCGTTGCCGTGTGCTGGTAGCCATCGCTGCTGCTCATCGTCATTCCCGAAACCGAACCGACGCTGTCGCTGTAAGTGCAGGTTGCTTTAAGGTTGGTGGTCGCCTTCAAATCCGCGGTCTTGGAATTTACTTTGCCGCTCGGCGCCGTCACCGTCACCACCGGCGCGGTATTGTCTTCCTTTTTCTTTTCTTCGTCTTCCTTTTTTTCTTCCTCCTCCTTTGTTTCCGGATCCTGGGTTTCCTCGCTCGGATTCATACAATCCTTCTCGCTTTTCGCACACGAATGGCCTTGGCTCGATTTGCTGCAACCATATTGGCACGGCGTTTTTGCTTCGGTGCAATTGCCATTGTTGCAGGCATAAGTCAAAGTATAAGCGTTGCTGGACGATTCGGATGCGTTTGATGCCGTTGAGTTGTCATAACACTTGTCAGTGTAAAAACCGTTTTTCCCCTGGCAAGCATAACCGGTCTTGGTGCAACCCTTGCCATCGCTCGTGGAATCTTGATTCGGATTGGACGATTGCACGCAAATTCCGTAACTATTAGTATTATTGGTGATATTGGCGTAACGAGACCCCTCAAACACATTATTATTGGAATTATTACTCGCCTTGCAAGTCCAGCCAGTTCCGCAAACCGAGCAATCGCTGTCAATCGTACACGACTTCTCGCAAGTCTGACTGCCGGAAGCGGGTATACACTTACCATCAGCGCATGTCCCGGGAGCACAATCCATAATTTCTCCTCGATTGCCATCGGGATTGCCAGACGCATCACAATAAAAAACATGATCTTGCCAACCAGCTTTTTTTCCGCAAGTCATTCCGTTAAGTTGGCACGATCCAGCAATTGGATCCACCACCAAACTCTCCTGCTTGCAATTAGTCTGCCTTACACCATTCACATAATCGCAACCCCTGCCTTGGCAATCTACTAGTGCAGCCCCCATAGCCCAATCCCACACACGGCATTTGCCCGCCGCCACGCATTTGTATTGCTCGGCTCCGCCGTTATAAAGCCGACAGTCCTTCGACACATCCACCGCCGCGCATGCAATATCTTCTTCACTGCCGTATGCGCCGCCTTTTTTGGCATGGGCAATTATCGCCGAAATATTCAATCCATAACTGTTGATTACGCTTTCAATCTCATTGATTGTGTTAATCTCTCCATTGTTGGTAACTGTTGGAGAAATTTGGCCGTTATCATTTATTTTCCCCGCGATATTGGCCGCGATCAAATCCCGTATTTTGCCATTCATAGTCACGCAATCCTGATTAACGGAAGCGCAGCCTATCCCTGGCTGGCAATCGCTTTGCCGGTTCAAACAAGGATTTTTATCTGCCGGACCAGATCCGGTTTCACAGGTCAATTCATAATTCTTAAACGGCGTCGTCTCGACAGCGCATTGCTTATTACTATCGCCCATGAGAATTTTTATTTCCGTTGCATTCACATCCGCTTTGTAAGTGCAAGAACACAAATCTTCTCTCACCGTTCCACACTCCCGGCAAAATTCTTCCTTGTTCGCAGCAAACGCGCACCTTCCGCTAGTTCCGCTAGCCCCGCCCATCTTCGTGCAATATGAATATTCATCCGCTCCATCCCAACCGCAATTATTTGTGAGCGATGTCACATCTGAACCCCAGACACAAGGCGTGGTCGCTGTTTTTCCCCCGCAAGCCCCGCCCGAACTCGGTACCGCAGAAGCAACACAACCGCATTTCCAATCGTCCGAACAAGTGCACGAATTACTAGTGCAAGCACCATTGTTATTAATACCATTGCCAATATAAACTCCTCCTTGGCATATGAGCGACTGTGCCAAGTCACTTGTACAAACGGTGTTCCCATCGGTCGGACAACCTACGCCTAAATTTGCGCCGATATGTTTAAACCCCAAACAGCTGTTAACTAGGTTTGCAGCGCTTATTGTGGCGCAAGGAGCAACAGTAGGAGTTGTAGCAACCGTTGGTGCTGTCATGCATGGAGCTATCGTCGTGCCCGTACAAGATTTGCTATTAGAATAGCCGCTATCCTGCCACTCGTTTCGAGGGGGAGTCGCTCCTGACGGATTAGATACGCAATTAAGTATCTTTGACGAAGTCGATTCGCAAGCTTTATCGTCCACAGTGACACAAGTCTCGCCCGCCTTGGCACAACCATTAGGTGCCGGAAATAATACTGCTTGCGCTATATTATCGGCATTTCTGCTGGCTAAATTAAAAATAATCGCCGAGGCGAAAACTGCCAAGCAGACGAATCCGGCCAGCGCGATTATTTTGTGCTGGGCGGAAAAACGGGAAACGAAATTTTTGATGTCCATCATAATGTTTTGGAAATTGATTCCAATTAAAAAAATTATAAAAACAAATTTATTATTTTATTTTCCCAAAGATGGAATGGAATGTCAATTGTGGAAAAACCAAAATACCGAAATATATTGAAACGCAATGGAAACTCATTGAAACAAATTGTTTAAAACAAAATATTTCCATTGTATTTCCATTGTATTTCAATTGTATCTCTATCCTATTTCGAATTAAGCTTTTTCGCTTTCGCCACGATCCCCTCATTCACCGGCGTTGCCACGCCGAAGCGCTTGCCCAATTTTACTACTTCGCCGTTATAATAGTCTATCTCCGACAAATCCTTGGGCCGGTTGCGGCCTTTCGCGACAATGCGCTCGAAAATTCCCCGGAAAGGCGCCAGCCACTCCGCGGGCAATAAAAATAATTGTGCCAAAAAATTTATCGGATAGCCCGCGAGATTGTCAACAAATCCCGAGCCGCTCGCTCTCGCCGCGAGAATAAATTCCTTGAGCATCGCGGCTTCTTTGGCAAAAACTTTTTTATCAAGCAATCCCGCGCTCACCGATAAACCATCAGCCGCGGCCGCCATGCCGATCAAATTGGTAAACAGTTTTGAATTTTCCATTTTTAAAACATCCTTGCCTTGAAATTCCTGACATTTAAATTTGCCGGCATTGAATATTTCTTTTAAATCCGCAACGCTTTGCCCGTCCGCGGCACCAAATCCCAGTTTAATGGGAATTTTATAGGCGATAGTCGCTATTCCGTCATTGGTTGCCATATCAACTCCGTTTATCAAGCTGACCCTGATAATCCGCACCTTGCCGGCTTCCTGTCCCAGCGCCCGCACCAAACCGGCTTTGGCGTCGCCAACCACTGACAATCCGTTCTGGGAAAAAACCAGCGCCGGAAGCTTCTCTTTCCCTTTAAAATTGCGATAATAGAATTCCACTGCCTCGGACACCGGGTTGCGCACGGCCATCCAAATGAAATCCGGATAATAATTTTTCAAATTGGCATTGAAGTTTTCCGGCAAAATCGCGCTGACGCTGAATTTTTCCGAACCGCCCGCGCCGCGTTTGACTTCGATTTCTTGGCGTCCTATCGCATCGATTTCGCGTCCCATTCCCACGCCAACGATTTCGGCCACGTCCCGCAACTCCCGGGCAAACATCACCCCTGTCCTACCGCCGACGCCGATAATGTAAATTGTTTTTTTCATATTGGTTCGTGATAACTACAACAAACTGTGGATTGGCGCATCACTTCCACTGGGACAAATTTTCCCCGGCCTGCCATTGTTGCTGCGCGTAATCCGCGATCTTGGAAGAATAAAAACGTATCGACTCTCCGAATTTGTTATCGATCAAAGCAAAAGAAATGATCAATAATACCGCAATTGATCCGGCAACGCCAGCCAGTCCCCAAAAAAATTCCGCCAAATCCGAAGTGTCGTTTTTATTAACCATAACCATCAAAAAACTTCCCTAAAAATGAAAGCCCCTTTCTTTCCGGAAAGGGGCTTACAGTGTTTACCGGATTTAATTAACCGCCGGAATTTTAAAAGATAATATCGATGTTCCGATCATATCTTTTTCCTTTTCCCAGTTTGAAGCTAAAACGATCCCCGTCACGATATATACGTCATCTCCTTTAAAAGCATACATTTGCATATCTTTCAATGCCAACCCTTCCTGGGTGAAATCCGCGTAAAAAAGCGTCGCTTTCGTGCCATCACCCAAGCTTACTTCTTTTTCGGAGGTGATCTTGTAGTTTTCCATCGCCGCTTTCATTAATTGCCGAGAATATTCCAAGAAGCTGGGCTCATCGGAAACGCTTTTCGATTTATAAATGTCCCGCAAAACGCTGATATTCTCATTAAAAACCTCCTTGCCGGATTTGTCTTTTTCGACCGTCGGCTTGAAAAAAACCGCCATCGGCCGCGACCGCACCGCGGCTTGGCGCGCCGTCCACCCCGAAGGCGGCTGGATCGACGCCTCTAGCTTGTCGATCGCCGCGCGCATCGCCGCGTCGATTTTCGCTTGCGCTTCCTTGGCCAATTTTTCCTGAGCCTCATTGGCCGCGTTGTCATCCGCGGTCTTGGCAATGTTATTGTCTTTATCCGCGGGAAGCGCGGTTTCGGTTTTTTTCTTGCCGCCCAACAAAACAAGAGCAATCGCCGCCGCCAACACGACCAAACTAATCGCCGCAAATAAAATTACTTTCCGGTTGGCACCAAACCTAGCCCCGCTCTTCTCTGATCCAAAATCCGCAATACCGCCTTCCCCGATGCCGCCCGTCTTGGCGACCCCGATCGCACCGTCGGCGGCCGCGAACGCCTCATCGATCTCGGCCTGACGCCATCCTTGTTCCAAAAGAACGCTCGTGATCTTGTTTTTCGAAACGCTGATCTTCGTTTGCTGATTGATATAATCAATGAGTTCTTGGTTCATAAAATTTTGAGAATATCCGCGAAAAATAATTAAACGCGACCGCGCAGAATATCCCTTTTATTCATTTTCGCAAACCCGCAAAGCATTGTCAATCATTTTGCATATCATTCAACGTTGCTATTGGAATCGGAATTGAAACATTTTAATTTTAACCGTTCTCTTTGAGCAATTAGTTTTTGGATGCTATATTGAATTTACCGCATATAATAAACCGCCCAAAAAGCAGATTCCCGCTTTGCTTAATGCCGACACTCGCCCCGCTGACATTCATCCCCGCCAAAGCGGGGTATTTTGCCAGATTAAATAAATATGTATGGAGGTAATAATTAGAGAATCTATCGCTGGCGACGCCAATGAAATCGAAGAAGTCCGAAAAATTGCTTGGATCGATACTTATCCAAACAAAAAGGCGGGAATAACCGTTGCGGACATTGAAAACAAGTTAAAAAACAATACCGCTGCCAGGGAAAAACGAAAGTCCGGGGAAAAGAAAAATAATCATGGAAATAAAACAAAAAAAACTTGGGTCGCGGATGAAAACGGAAAAATAATTGGTTTTTGCGCCATAGAAAATACGAAAAAGAAAAACAAAATTTTAGCAATGTATATCCTCCCTCAATACCGGGGCAAAGGAATTGGCGGCAAATTGATAACTTATGGATTGGAATGGCTGAGCGGCGACAAAAAAACATATGTAAATGTCGTGGAATATAATCTGACTGCGATAAATTTTTATGAAAAACACGGATTTGTGAAAACCGGAAAAAGAGGGGTTTTTGACAGTGGCGCTAAATTCCCCAACGGAAAATCAATGATTGAGATCGAACTGTCAAAATGAAAACGTTACATGCTATGGTTCCCCTGATCACACTGCAACCCAAATGTATGAAAATATACCAAGAGACGTTCTTTCAAATGATATATCTATGTAATCACACATATATTACACAGATATTACACATTTCCAAATAATTCATTCAAATCTCAATTAAATAATTCTTTAACTTTTTTTGTGACATAATAATAAATGTTCCTTCCAATCTTATTACTTTCCAAAAAACCCAACATCACTAGTTTTTTTAAATCGCCTATCGCCGTTTTCCTGGATACTTGATATACATTCATATGCATCTTAAGAGATGTTTTTTCATCGGAATCGCCTTGCAAATATTGAAGCAGTTGGATTTGCCTTTCGTTTAAATCATATTTCATTTCCGCCGCTTTACTCATCTTTTTGTTCAATATCGCAAGTCGTTCGGTATATTCCTTGAAATCATTAACTGATGCTTTAATTTTCCCAATATTAAAATCAATAAAATAGGTCATATCGCAATCGTCCTGCTCTGAATAAACGTATGCCATTGAGTATTGCGCAGGAGCTTTTTTGATCATCTTGGATATGGGCAAATAAGAAAACGCCCAGTACCCATTCTTAAGCAGATACCAATAAAAAAGCAATCTTGCCAATCTTCCGTTTCCATCCGTAAACGGATGCAAATACCCTATCCAAAAATGCAACATAATCGCCCTAACAACAGGATGGATAAAATCGTGAGCAAGCTCATCGTTTGCGAAAGAAACAAATCTTTCAAGTTCATCTTTCACAAAAGACATTTTAGGAGCCCTGTGATAGATTTTACCTTCATTAACATCGGTCACAAAAATATCTTCTCCCTTTTCTCTAATTCTTGGAATATCGCCCTCCGGAGTTAAAGTATTTTTCGTAATCATTCCGTGCAATTCGCAAAGCAAATCAAAATCCATCCGGCGATCTTTATATCCTTCCTCCAAGGCCTTGTTTGCAACATAAGTATTTAATATCATTTGTTCAGATGCATTTTGCGGCTTTCTTCCTTCCCGTAAAAATTTCTTCGCCAGCGCCCTGCTTGTGCTCGCGCCCTCCAATTGTGAAGAAGCAATTGCTTCTTCCATCACGCCGCGGGAAATCAATTTTTGCTTGGTCAACTTATCGTAATCAGTCTTTAAAATAAATAATTCCCCACCTGTACTCATATCAATTTCGTGGTAAAATTTTTCCAAATTTTTCGATTTAACCCACGTAAAATACTTACCAGATTCGTTTTTAACGACTGTTTCTACGGACATTAAGTGTCTGATGAATTTTGTCGCAAACCAAAGCTCCTCGTGACTTAATTCTTGCGGGGCTGGTTGTTTATATTTCATTCTGTCCCAATATAAATATTGTGGTTCATTTACGCCATCGATAAAATCACGCAACGATTGTCCATCTGCCTTGAAAAAAAGATTCATTATTTTTTTTCCATCCAGTTTATTTAAATCAGGTTTTTCCAGTTTTAAAGTATCCATATTTTATAATATGTGTAATTACACTCATACTACACATATTTTACACATACTAGCCACAATGTCAATATATTTAAGGAACTATTGGTCGCTCTTGGTTCGAATCACCTATTAAAAGACAAAATTCTCTATATTAAAACGGAAAAACCGCTACTTGTCCTTCAAGAAGCGGCTTTGGAGATAAGAGCCATTAATGGCAGGTTAGAACCTGCTAAAATGCCTCAAAATAAAGGAGAAATTGACAGAATTTACTCCAGTAGTCTACTGATGAGCGGGCGAAGGGAGTCGGACCCTCTTCTTAACCTTGGCAAGGTTACATAATAGCCATTATACGACGCCCGCCTTCGCCACGCCGTAGCTTTAGCGAAGGCGGGCTTCGCTAAATCCACAGCGCGGCTTCGGCGTGGCAAAGCCCGCCGAAATTGTTATATTTATAAATTTTTCCGCAGTAGCGTCCCTTCGGCGTGGCAAAGCCCGCCTAAAGGTTTTTTATTTTATCAAACCGAACACGCATCCATTTAACCGCAAAAAGGGACAAAAGTCAATGAGGGATGCAAAACTACGAGGGTCTGTTGCCGAATTAGCTTCAGAACAAAATTTTCAGATTTCGAGCGAGAAAAATGAAAAGGGAGAAGGCATACTTAAGCTAAGTCTGCCGACCCGCGCTACGCCGTAGGCTTCGGCGAGGCGAGCGACTGATGAATTTTTCGCAGCCGAAATATGGAAATTGCAGTTGAAGCTAATTCGGCAACAGACCCTATAAACCCAAATCTGCGGCGTTGCCATACAAACTCAAAAATTGCGGAATGGCGATCATCAATCCGATGAGCGGCAAAATGAACGCGACCACTGTCGCGGCCAGTGTCCATAAAAAATATTTCCTGGTTTTTTCGACTGAACGGTAAATATTGTCAAGCTTTGCCTCTTGCGCTTCAAATTTTTTAAAAATTTCATCATCCATGGTTATTTTTGACTTTCCTGTTTTTCCAGCCGGTTTTTGACGATGCGCACCAGATCATCGAGAGTGTAATCGATCTTGATCAGATAATCATAGGCGCCATTGGCCAGCGATTTTTCCACCGACTCGGCGGTGTTCAAATTGGAAAGGATGATCACCGGCACGTTTTTGCCCCACGGATCAAGACGCAATTTTTTCAGCATCGTGATCCCGTCCATTTTCGGCATTATAATATCCAACAAAATCAAATCGGGATGTTCGCTCAACGCTTTTTGCAACCCCTCGTCGCCGTCGCGCGCCTCAACCACCAAAAACCCGCCTTGGCTGACCTTGGAACTTAAAAGCTCAAGCAAAACCGCCTCATCGTCAACGATTAATATTTTTTTTTGGTTATCCATTTTAATTTAGCTTCTTGCCACCATTAATTTATTATAGCAAAATAATGTGGTTATCGCTATTGGAATTACAAAAAAATAGCCTTCTTTAAATCTATTCAATGCTGACGCTCGCGACAACTTCATCGATTATCGGCCGGCAAACTTTGTCGAAATTGTCGGCATTTGCCGCGAATGCCACCCCCGCCGACTGGTTTTTGGCCGTAAGATACGTATAGGAAACATTTTTCATCGTCACATTCCCCGCGACCACTTCGCCTTCAAAATGAGCCTGGTCTTCGCCGATTTCCCTTATCAAAGTTTTTGAAATTTTCGCCGCCTGGTCATCCAATAATTTTTCCGTGTTTTTTTTGAACGTCATCCCTTCGGGAATATCGGCGATTTTCACCATAAAAACGCAGCCCTGGTCGGCAACCGCGATTTTTATTTTCCCGGCATCAGGAACATTCGTCAAATCAACATTCGGCCAAAACGGATACTTTACGCCAAAGCCATCAGCGGCAAACACTTTATAAATCTGGCCATCGGAAAACATATCAGCACGGGATTGCTTCACCCCGGTTTGTTCATCCGGCGCGGGTTCAACAGGCACCGATTTCCCCTTTTTCCCGCCCACAAACTGGAACACGGCAAACCCCGCGGCCAGTAAGACCAAAAACAGCAAAACCGCCAAAATAATTTTTTTCTTCATAATTTTTGCTTTTTAGGCGGCTTAGTCGTTAACCGCTATTTTTTAGCCAGCAATGACAAAATCTGCGCAATGATCGCCATCATGGCATCAACTTTCTTTTCCAGCGCGGCAATCCTTTGATTATCTTGCGTTGACGCTCCGGCAACCACAACCAGTGCCCCGGCCGTTTTTTGCGTTTGCGTAGCCGCAGGCGCGGGCACCGCATCGTCATTCAACGCCTCCACAGCGCACTTATTATCCGTAAAAAAAGAAATCCCGTCGGAATATTGTTGTTTGGCCAGACTATAGCGGCAATTGCCGCTACCCGTGTTTATATATCCAGTTGCGGTTGCCGCTACCACTTCCGAATCCGAACCCGAAGCGGTTATCTCCTGACGGCACGCCGCATCGGAAAAATTACTGACTCCGTCGGAATAATAAGTTTTGCCGCTCACCAAATTGCACGCCGCATCGGCCGCGCCCGGCATAATAACAAACGAAAAAATCGACAATGAAACCGCCGCGAATATTTTTTTATCCATATTTTTTAGTTAACATTAATATTTCCATTATACAGGAAAATAACTTTTTCACCATTTCATATCCGCCTCCCGTTTAGCCTTTTTCGCTTTAATTATCCCCTTCATCCGGTTCTCCGCCAAAACCGCCGAATCAAGAACGCCGATGGCTGCAGCCACCGCTTCCTTCTCCCCAGCATTAAGCGGATGCCTGTCCATCAATTCCATCAAAACCGCGATTGCTTTTTTGTATTCCATGATATTAACGTGTATTCAAATTATTAACGAAGCGCTTTATCTTGGCCGCAGATTCCAGTTTAAGAAACTCTCCGCTATCAAGCCATTTATATTCGTCATGCTCATTACTAAGAAATACTTCGCCATGAACGGCTTGAGCGCTATAAGCTATAGTAACCCAGAAATCACCTTCTTTATTTATGTGTGATTCAATATCAAAAGGCTTTGTCTCTTTAACCTCTAGCCCCGATTCCTCCCTAATTTCCCTGATAATCCCGTCCATCGCATCTTCCCCAAACTCCAAATCCCCGCCCGGGAAATCCCACATGCCCGGGTTGGATGGCGCGGTTTTTGTTCTCCGTATAGCCAAAAACTTGCCCTCCCTATTAAAAATAATCGCTTTTTGCGAAACCCCGACTTTTTTCATATCTTTAGTTCTACCAAAATCCGTTTGTTTTAATTAATTTTTTTCTTGACCGGCTTGGTGAACCTTTTTTAGGTTACCTACAAACTTTCTTGGTAAATTTTTATATTTTTCGGATCATTGAACGGGACATAGAACTCGCGGCTCCAAATTTCCGTTGCCGCCCCATCTTTCCAAGTTTGCCCCACTAAGGCAAAGCGGAATTTTGAAAAATCGTTTTCAATTTTCCTATGCACAAGATCAAATTCAGGGCTATAGTGTGGGCCGAACATATCCGTATCAAGGCAATCCACTTCTATCGGCTTGTTTAAAATATTAGCGGCTTTGCCGTTAAAAGTCAGATCGGCGATTTGCGCTTTTTTTCCCGCTCTTTCGCCGTTCTTCCCGCAATTATCCAAAACTTTCAAATCCAATTCCACTGCCGCCAATTCGTCCTTTTTGGCGGTTAAATATGAGTCCGAACCGTAATTTAGGCTAAAAACAATTTTCCTTTTCGCCAAATCAAGATAATAATCCTGGGCCGCCCACCAGCCCAAATCGCCGTCACTGTGCCGCAAAAGCAAAATATTCGGGTCATTGGTGGTCCAAACAACAACCATCCCATCGCCGGGTCCGCTGATCGGTACATTTTCCAGTAAAACATAATTTTCGGAATTCTTTTTTAAAATCGCGTCTCCCGCCCATCTGCTTTCCAAATTTTTGCGCGGCACAAAAGATATTTCAGCATTCTTGTCTATCCGATAAGAATATCCGCCGTTTTTATCAAAATCGCCTTTAAATTCAATGCCTGGGATAATCCCACCGGAAACCGCAGCTTCTTGCGTTTTGGAGCTTTTCGGATCAGTCGCATCAATCACGCACCCGGTATAGTTTTTTCCGGAGCCGTTTTCCAACACCAACGCGCCATCTCCTTTGCTCCAAAAAACAAACGATTCGTCGCTATTGGCGTACCGTCCACCATCCGCAGAAATTGTCTGCGGTAAATCAAAATTTCGGCCCTCCAAATTTATTTTCGCGCTGCCATTGGGAACCGGCGGCTGCCCCGGTTCCGCCGGAATTTGCTCGCCCCTATAAAACCAAGCATAAACAATCTTGCCATTGTCGCAATTATACTTGGCCTTGGCGGTTAAAATTTGGGCAGGTGATTTTGTTTCCGCACCTATTGCAGCATTTTGCGCTTTCTCTTGGGATGGCTGATCCGAGGTCGTTTTTTGGTCGGCGACAGGAGCAGGTTTCGGTTTTATTGTCTTATTGGCAAAAAAATACGCGCCTCCGGCAATCAACGCCATAACCGCTGCAATCAAAATCACCGGCAAAGCCGCAAAACCATGTATATTTTTTTCCATAAATTTTATTAATTACTTTATTTTAACATAATTAGTACAAACCAAAATCAACCCAGCGAAAAGCTGCGCAGTAAAAATTTTGCTTCCTCGTTTCCATTCCTATTTTTCCGTATCCCAAGCCTGGCTCCGGCAATCCCGCATCTTGTCGCAATCTCCAATATATTTGCGCCATTTCTCCGGCAAGGGAATATTCAGCTCGACCCATTCATCCGCGACCGCGGTTTTGAACTTGATTCCGGTCGCGGCCAGGGCGATTTCTTTGTTATCGTTCCAATCCATTCGCCGCGTTTGGGATTCTTTCGCGTACTTCCTGTCGCCGACGACCGGATGGCCCATGTTTGCCATCTGCACCCGGATCTGGTGGAACCGCCCTGTTTTCGGGGAAATTTTCAAAAGCGAATACATGCCGTTGGATTTAATGACCGTCCAAAACAGCTCCGCGGTCCTTGTTTTGGTCGCATGTTTGATTTCTTGCAATAATTCGAGATCGGATTTCCCGACAAAGCTTTTGGCGAAAAAAGAAACTTTATTTATTTTTTCTTTTATCAGGCCTTGGGATTCTTGCGGCCGGCCCAAGATAACCGCGTGATAGGTTTTTTGCACCAAACGGTCCTTGAATTGATCGGATAGCCTTATCGTCCCTTTCGATGTTTTTCCGAAAAGGACAATCCCTTGCACCGGTTTGTCCAGCCGGTGCACCAGTCCCAAAAAAACGTTCCCGGGCTTATTGTATTTTATCCTTAGATAATTCTTTACCATTTCCGCCAAATTTACTTCTCCGTTCCCGTCATCTTGCGTCGCGACCCCGGCCGGTTTCTTAACCGCGATTATATGGTTATCTTCATATAATACGCCTAGCGTTTTATTATTATTTTTTGATATGTTGATTTTAGGTTCATGATTTTCCATTGTGTTCAGTTTTTTGCGGGCATGATGTTGATTTATGGCATCAAAATGAACATCGCGCGTGTAACAAAAAAACAGGCCTTTTTACGCAAACTTAGCCGCTCAAGCGGCATGTAAAAAGCTGCCTGTTGTCAGACACAAAGCTTAGTTTCCGGTTGGTTCCAAATAATCCCCATATCCAGTTTTATACAACAAATCTCCAATTTTGCAACTGCTTGATTTTTAAAACAGGGGTCATCTAACAATCGATGTTCGCAACTATTTGATTGGATAAATGAAAAAATAACCGCGCAATTGCACTGGCTGCCCGTCTTTACGTTTAGTTTTTTCTTATGTGTAAACATCGTGATCACCGATAGCAAGAAGCGTCGCGCGCAATTTTGATTGATAAACAAAAACAATCCGGTATTTATAATTCACCGAAAAGCTGTAATACTTTGAAAGCTTCCCTTTCAATTTGTGAACTTTCAATTGCTTATGGTTTTTCTCATCCCTGAACAACTCTATTTTTTCTTTTATTTCCTCTTTCAAGGAACTTTCCAAACAAGCATATTGTTTAATAAAAGTCGGCTTGTATTCAATCTCCATAGATTTTATCCAAGTTTTTTTGCCAATTTGTCCAAATCACCGCGAACGGTCGGCTCTTGGTCGGCCTTCAGCACAGCCGCGATCGCTTCTTCTTCGGCAAGCAAACGCAACGCCCGGCGCACCACCGCGGCTTTATTTTCCATTTTCCCAAGCCGAACCTGGGATTCAATAAACTCTTCCAATTCCTTAGTTAAAGGCACGGATAAAGTAGCCATAATTTTTTTAATTAATATGATATTGTAATATGATATAATCATATCAATGCAAAAAAATCTGTCAAGACATTTGCAACGCTTCAATGCACTACATACGCGAAATCAAAAACCGCTCAGCAAATGTTAAGCGGCATGATGTTCGCACCTGTTTCGAGAAATTGGCGTATTAATAAGAAAAAACAGTAGTTAATTTCCGCCCAACATCGCACAAATCCGTGCAAATAACACAAGTCTGGCGCAGGGGTCTTGCCTCTGTGCCTTCCACCATGTTTTCATAGCCCCAAGGCATAATTATTGGCGGCAAATTCGTATTGTCCGAGAAATATTTTTTTGAAAGGAATAACCGAATTAAGTTCATAGAAAACTATCATCGCCTGGCGGTATTCGGTTTCGTCAACGCTGCGGTACGAAAGAGGCGCCAAACCATGCGCCAACAAAAGTGCGTTAGCCATCAAGCGGCTGGTGCGCTTATTGCCATCTTCAAACGGTTGGATATAGCTTATCCCCAAAACCGCAAGCAATGATTTGGCATAGGCAGTTTGCATTTTGTCAATCGCAACAGATAAAGCTGTCACCGCTTCCCCGATCTGGTAAATATTGTCCAAGGGTTGATATTTAACGCCCGTGATTCCTACCGGGACCTTGCGCAAACCAAAACCGACTCCCAAGTCCTTTACTAAGATCGAATGGAGTTTTTCCAAATTGGTACGGTTGATCACTGCGAATTCTTTAGCATTTTCACGAACAAAATTAAGCGCGTCCTTGTGATTCAAAATCATTTGCGTTTCATCCTTGCTGCGTCCAGCCGCTTTCTTATTTTCCAAAATTAATTTCTCTGTTTCCAACAAGGTATAAGTGTTGCCTTCGATCTTCGACGACTTCCACGAAAGTTCGATAACCAGCCTCTCCCATTCCTTTCTTTTTACAACCGCGGAAATATTTTTCGACCTCTGTTTATAGGTTTCCGTCGCGGCGTTGAATTGTGCCAGTTCGTCGTCGTTAAAAAAAGTTTGCGGCAAATTTTTGAACAAATCAAAATTATATCGAGAAAGCCCATAGCGCCGATCCGGCTCGACCAGACAATAATCCTTTGCGTTAATATCAAAAAATACTCTTCCGATAACCGCAATCGCATAGCTTGTCGTCCGCCCCAAACCAAAAACTTCGATAGCTTTTTGATCCACCATTTCCGAAAGCATCCTTTTGACTGTCACCAATGAAACCTTTTCGCCCGTTTTTGATAATTCCTTATAAATTGCGGACGACGGCATTTTGCCGTTTTTTATGAGGATTGCCAGAATTTTTTGTTGTTTTGGTGATAATTGTTGCATAATCGTATCATTTTGGTATTTTAATCGTATCATTTTGATACGATTCCTGCAACAATTCCCTCGCGCTAACCCAAAATCACCCAACAAACGTTAAGCGGTCCGGATTTACCGCAAAGGGTAGTTAAATTTAGCTTCAAACTTTGGCAGGCTTGCCCTTCGAAGCTTTCTTTGGTCTTCCGTAGCTTTAGCGAAGAAGGCAGCGTAGAAGGGATCGTCTGGCAATCGATGTTCGAACCTGTTCCGGATTAAATTAATTTAACTCTTTACTAGCAATATTCAGACTCCTCGCCCGTAACCACAGTCACTGTTGCGGTTCACAAACATAACCCTCTCCATAAGAACACCCGTTCTCTCCAGGTATACAAGCATTCATTGACTTTTGCGCTTCCAAACCCGGACAGCATTTCTTTATACCATGCGGAATAAATGTCATGCTTCCACTTAAGCAGACAGCCGGATCGCAATCATCGGGACAGGTTATGGCCGTTTCTCCATCGTCGCAGATATAGTTACCACATTTATCACCAACCTTTTCATTAACCGGACTCAAGGGTTGATTTGCACTGATTGCCACAAAATCCAGCCAGCCTTCCTTGCCAGCATATTTGCCATCAACAATTTTCACCTTTGCTCCAGCAAATCTTGTAATATATTTGGGATTCCAAGTAATACCACCCGAAAAATCAGTTTTGTTGTCTAATCCCAACAAAATAATTTTAACCGGAAGCTCCAATACTAAAATTTTCCCCGCTGTAATTTTGTAACGATCCCTATCCACTACTTTCATATAGGTATCATTATCCGCATAAAAAAAGTTATCGCCATATCCCCAAGTATCCCATTTTTTCTCCAAAATAAACTCTTTATTGATTCCCTCTACCCCTAAACGACAAAACTCTGCCTCTCTTGCGCTAAAATCAACGATCCTATCGCAAAATCTTTCATCGCCGCTATTCTTGGCAACCATCAGATAACATATTGCTTTGCGCTGGCTATCGTTACTAAAATTATGCAAACAAATTTTATCATCTTTTATATTATTCGCCTCAATAAAATCAAAATCGCATTCCGAATGGAATTGACACGAAATAATATTTTGAAACCCGATTTTTAAGCCAATATTCAGCACAAGTAACAATCCGCCAACAACGGCCATGGCTATCAGTATAAAAACGACAGTAAAAAACCGCTTAATTTCTCCTTTTTTATTAAACATAATTTATTAAATAATTATACCAAAAAGCCGCCTATTAAGCGACTTTTGAAACTGGGTCGTCTGGCAATCGATGTTCGCACCTGTTTCGAGAAATTGGCGTGTTAACAAAAAAGAAAAAGTAGTAGTTAATTTCCGCTCAACACAGAGCAACCTGTACGTCCTAAGCAACCTGCGCAGTAATCAACTACTACTACGTTCCCAAGAACGGGACATACAAACCTTTCCTTCTTTATGTCGCACGAATCCGTGCAAATGGCACAAGTAGGTAAAGCTTCTCTTAAAGTAGTCTCATCCCCCTCTCGAGAACAAAATACTGTTCTATCGATCGATATCATACTTTCATTCGACATCTTATCTCTCCAATGTTCAATACGCGGTATAGTAAAAGTAATTTTCAAAAAAGTCAAACCAAAAACCACCTAACAAATGTTAAACGGTTCGGATTTCCCACAGAGGGTAACCAAATTTTAGCTTCAAATTCTAGCAGGGTGACCAACGGGATTCGAACCCGTTCTGAGAATTCCACAGATTCTCGTGCGAACCATTACACTATGGCCACCATAGCTTAACAAAACGATGTTACCCCATTTTGTCAATTATATCAACTGAAATGTGTCCCCGGCGTGAGTCGAACACGCAACCTAAGGTTTAGAAAACCTTCGCTCTGTCCGGTTGAGCTACGGGGACATCAAATATTTTCTACGCAAAACAATCTCCACCCCTTTATTCTTCTAAACAAATTTTTGTCATTTATCACGATCGCGCACGTACCATTATAAAGCGGATTTTTCCTGTGCTTCAATGATGTCGGCTTGATTTGTGTTTTATGGAACCGGCTCAAAGGAATTTTGGTGATACCCGACCAATAAATTTCCATATCGCTTCTGCAAAAAAGAGAGTGGATATGCAACGCAATCCTAAATTTGCTTTCGGGAACCATGCAAATATTCCTAAACCATTTCATCGCCAACGCAATCATAACCGGATCGGAATTTGTAAATTTAACTGCCTCCCTGGATTCAGATTTATCGCCCTCGGCCCAATATAGCATCAAACCGGACAAAAATAAACGGTCATTGATCAGTCGCGGGGCTTCATCCTTCGCAATTTTTAGAATTCCTTCAGTCAGCTTCAGTTTCTTTTGGTGATTGATACGGGCCAACCTATAAGCATTAATTTGGCGGGTTTCAACAAAAAGCTTGTTTTTTTGATCCGCAGTTAACTCAATATCCCTCAACCACAAAGTCAGTGTACTTTTTGAAACCTTAACTTTGCGTTTGATTTCATTATAACTTTTTCCCGCTTTCCTAAGATTTACCGCAATCAATTTTTCATTTAATTTCATAAACAAAAAATCAAAAACAAACCCAACCATATACTATATTTTATAGTAATATGTAGGTTTGATTTTAAAAAATCTTTTGTGCATTGAAATCAAAAAAAACCTTACCGCCAAAGAGATTATTGCCTAATTTTGCGGTTCGGTCAACCAAGCAGTAGATTTTGGAGCGCGCCTTGCGCGAGCCATCCCGCTTTTAGCGGGATGCTCCAAAATTCACTGCTTGGTCAACCCATTGGTATAATTTTATCAAAAAATCATTGCGCTGGTTTTTTTTGCGCCGGCTCAAAAACATTGGGGTAAGTGGCGCTCGCCGCCTGGCCGAAATCGATCTCGCGCTGCTTCATTATTGAAAATACCTCGTTATATTTTTTTTCGTCGGATTTATTAAACATCGCTGTCTTGGCGGACGACATCCCTTGAATCGCGGAATCATCGGAATTTTGAAAAGCAAAAAATATCCAAGCTGCGACTCCAATCCCGATCGCCGAAAACAGCAAAAATACCAACAACGGCCAGTGCGCCATTTTTTCCAAGGAAAATGCGGCGGTTTTTAGAAGGTTGAATTTTTTATTGTGATTTCGCATATGCTTCCATTAAAATGTGCGCCTTCCCGCTATCGGACCAATCTGCCAATTGATCTTCATTGGCGGATTTTGCCGCGCTTTCAATTGCCTCAATGTCAAAACTTTTTATTTCCACCAAATAGGGGCTGTTTTCGATTTTTTTAACAAACCGTAAAATCCCGGGAATCTGGCCGGTTATCTCCCCCTCGATGCTGATTGATGGCCAGCCGGCGGCGCTTGCCAGGCCGGATTGGGATAAAGATGATGACAGCTTGATTTCCACTTCGGTATCGCGCGCGGCCGCCTCCAGTGAGTTGATAAAATCCAACGGCATCTGGCTATCGACAAAAACTCCGCCAAGCTTTCCCAAAGCGCTTTTTTCCCGGCGCGCAAACGCGCCGAATTCCCGAGTTTTGGATATGCGGCGGTCATAATCGACAATTTTTTGCCGCTGGCGCAAGATTTCGATCCCGACATTTTTAATGTTTGAGATCACCGGCGCGCAAACAAAAAACATAACCCCCAGAAACAGCGCCGCAAAAACAATTGCCGCAAAAAATGATTTTTTGTTAAGGCTCATATTTGAATGTCGCGGTAAAATTTATATCCTGAGAGGTTAGCCAATTCTCCGAAGGAAAAACCACTTTTTTGAAACCCGGCTGTTTTTCCAAATTAACTTTGAAAGCGACCAGCAAATCCCGATTAGGGGCAAAACCGGCAAGATTAACATTTCCCATCGAATACCCAAACCCTGACAACGTCACTCCTTGAGGAAGAGCTCCGGCGGCTTTCAAAAAAATATCCGTGGCCTTAACCTGTTTTTTATAAAACGCATCCAATTTTAAAACCAAATCGCGGCCGGAAACGATCTCTTTTTCTGTGGATTCGATATTGAAAATCGCCATCTCCTGTTCTTTCCCGGCCATGGATATTTTGACATATTTGAGATTATTGGAATAAAAAATCAAAACCAGCCACAATGACAACGCGAACACCAAAGACGATGCCACGGCAACAATACCCAGTATCGCGACCTCTTTAAATACTTCTTCCGCCTTCAACTTATCCTGCCATTGCTGAGGCAATAAATTTATCATGATCCGATTTTTATTCGCCGCGGCTTGGACATATTTCTTTTTGGAGAAGCCGTGCCAACCGCATTATTTATCCTTTCTCTCGCGCTACCGCGAATTACCGCCGCCGGACTGTTTAAACTGGGAAGTTTATCTCCATATAGAGCGCGCATCGCCAACCCGCCCGCAACCGCAAAGCCGCACAAACTTTGGCGCGACGCAATTCCTTCAACTGCTTTCATGCAAACTTGAGGCGAAACGCGCTCCACGCGCGTATTGAGTTTCAACGCAATAAACTCATCCAAACCCAACAAATCAGAACCGCTGCCGCAAATTAAGATTCTCTCGATCGGCGCTTGACTCATACCGCGACCGGTTTCATGGGTCTGATAATACTGTAAGCATTTTTTTGCCTGCTGCACCAAATCAACCAAACCCGGCACCAAAGCTTCAAAAATCTTCCTCTGTTCGGCGCCAAACTGCGGCGAATCCGAAAGATCATCAGTTTGGTTACCGTCCGACATCCGAGCAAATTCTTCAATACCGCGCTTCGTTTTCAAAACATCCGCCTCTTTCATATCGACTTGGGCGCTTTGGGCGATCGTTTCCAAAAAATATGAATTCGATATTGGAATCGAAAAAGTCAGCCGGATCGAATTCTCCGAATAAACAATCAGATTGGTCCTGTCGTCGCCGATCTGGAAAATCACCGTCGGCGGCTGGGAAATTTTCCCGGCAAAAATCACCCGCGCCGCGGCCTGCGATTCAAGCTCCATCGCCACCGGCACCAAACCGGCTTTCACGACTGCCTGCACGCGCGCGTCGACCGCTTCGCGCGGAAACGCCGCGATCAGCACTTCGCAGCCGCCATCATCAACCTGGGAAGAAGCCGCCGGAACTATTTCGTAATCAAGATAAACTTTTTCCAAAGGCAGCGGAATATAATTTTCCGCCTCGAACACAACCGCGGCGCGCAGATCTTCATCCCGCAGCTTGGGCATCTTTATCACCTGCAAAAAAGACTTGTTTTCCGGCAATGACACAACAACCCGTTTTGTCTTGATCCTTTCCCCCGACAATCCGCCAACCGCTTCTTTTATCGCGCCAACCAAACCATTCTCGTCTTTAATATCGCCGTCCTTCATAATACCCGGCGCAATTGATGCCAAACCAGCGGAAACAGCAACCGCCTTCCCGCCCCGAAGCGCGAATTTCATCACCCGGACCGTCGTGTCAGTAATTTCCAAACCAAAAGCATCCTTTGATAAACTCAAAAATTCAACCATAATCAAGTGCAAAGTTTAAAGCGCAAACCGCAAAACAAAAAACAAATTTAAAAATGCCAATTTTACTTTGCGCTTTTCGCTTTACACTTTTAGTTTAGTTTATTTCCTGCCAGCTGACAATTTTATAATCCGAACTCATGTGCGCGACGAACGGCGGCGGATTATAAACCTGGTTTTGATCCGAATAAGTATAGCGCTGGGCGTAACCGGAAACTATCTGGCCGCCGCTCGTCCATTGCGTCCCCACCCG
>JBAYLX010000006.1:0-23918 GCA_041663885.1 Minisyncoccota bacterium
AGCTTGAACCACGGCGTGTAAATATCCGGGTTAGTCTTCATGTCATCGCGAATATCGGCAAACGCCATCCATTTCCAATCATCAACTTCTTCGCGATTAATCAAAGGGTTCCCATCGAACTGGCCGTAAAGAAGATGATCGTATTCATATTCAGTCAGATCACCGGTCCTGACTTTGTAAATGAATTCCACGCCGGTTTCTTTGATCGGAGTCGAAATGCCCATTTCTTCTTTCAACCGTTTTTTAGCCGCAATCAACAAATGCATTCCCGGAGCCGGGTGGGAGCAGCAAGCATTACTCCATTGCCCGGGGCAATGGTATTTGTTCACCGCGCGCTTTTGCAGCAGCATTTCTTTCTTGGAATTGTAAATCAAAACGGAAAAACAGCGGTGCAAAATGCCACGGCGGTGCACGTCCATTTTTTCGCCGGTTCCAATCGGATTATTGTCTTCATCAACAAGGAGAATATCGTCAGCCATGCAAAATTTTCAATTTACAATTATCAATTTTCAATAAATTTCCAATTATCAATTTTCAAACAGACACGAAGCATTCCGTTTGCATCATTGAAACATTGGAACATTCATTGAAAATTGAAGTTTGAAAATTGGGAATTAAAATACGGCTATTCGCGGATCTCGAATATTTTGTGCGGCTCATGGGCGCCCTTGATCAGACGCACCTTGTTTTCCATCACCCCCATATAAATTGCCAAAAGTTCTTTGGCGCGCATGTTCGCCAGATTGTTTTCCGGTTTTTCCCTGACTTTAACGTTAAACGCATCCTCTCCAACCCGGGTAACCTCCTCTTCTTTAACTCCCGGAAACACATGAACTTTAATAAGCATAAAAATAATTTAAAATGTAAATATCAAAAATCAAAATGAAAAATTAAAATTCAAAATACCAATTTTAACATTTTGCATTTTATTTTTTCATTTTGATTTTTCAATTTTCAATTTTGTCGATAATTGCCCGCAAGCCGCTTTTATCCCCCTTCCGAAACGGTAGCGCTCGGTAACCTCGACATGGCCGTCTTCCAGAATCTTTTTGAACGATTTGGTGCGCTCCGGCTCAGAAGGTTTGAAAACACCGGTCGGGTTGTAACGGATTAAATTAATAAAAGCCAATTTCAGCGGCATATGGTTTTTAATAAGCTCAACCAGCTGGCAAGCGCATTCATCGGAATCGTTGACGCCATCGATCATGATATATTCGAACATCACCCGGCGGTTGGTATTCTTGCTGTATCTTAACACGGCTTTAAAGATTTCGTCTATCGGATATTTCAAATTGGCGGGCATCATTTTTGACCGCAAGGCATCGTTGGGAGCATGCAATGAAATCGCCAGATTCATCTGCACCGGTTCGTCAATCAATTTTTCAATCCCCTCGGTGACCCCGGCCGTCGAAATTGAAATGTGGCGGCCGCCGATGCCAAGGCCCTTGCTGTCGTTCATTATCCTCACCGCCGCGATCACATTATCATAATTCATAAACGGTTCGCCCATTCCCATAAAAACGATATTGGTAACCCGCTGGTTTTCTTTTTTCAGCATCCGGCCGAATATCAAAACCTGTTCAATGATTTCCGATTCGGTCAAATTGCGCTTGAATCCCATCTTGCCCGTGGCGCAAAAAATACATCCCATCGGACAGCCGACCTGCGACGATACGCAAACGGTATTGCGGTCGTCTTGGTGGCGCATTAAAACCGTTTCCACTTTCAACCCGTCGGATAAAGTCAGCAGCGCCTTCAAAGAATCTCCTTCTTGCGAAGAAAATATTTCCGCGTTTATCGCCAGCGGAAAACTTTGCGCCAAATTATGGCGCAACTCTTTGGGAAAACCCTGGGCCTGATTCCAATCATCAATCAATGACTTGATAACCGCCTCTCGGGCCTGCTCGACACGATAGGCCGGCTGCCCAGCTAATATTTCTTCCAGCCTGGTGAAATCCATAGTCTAATTAAAATAATCCAACCACTCCAACGCCATGCCTTTGCGGTATTTGAAAATGTCGCCGTGGCCGGGATAAACCATTGTTGCCTCCGGGATCAAACGGTCAAGTTTTTTGAGAGATTCACCCATTTCTTTTTCCGACCCGCCGGGAAGATCGACCCGTCCGAATCCATCCGCGAAAAGAGTATCACCGGAAATCACAAACCCATCCCCGAACAAACAAACGTTTTCCGGAGTATGCCCGGAAGTCCGGATAACGCCCAATTCCGATTTTCCAACCGTTAATGTTTCCCCATCTTTTAAATTAGCTCGGACCGGAACTTTAAACTTTTTTTCCAATTCATCGTTGGCGCCAATATGATCGAAATGGTTATGGGTATTAATGATGGTTTTCACCGCCGCCCCGGTCTTTGCGATTTCACTGATTATTTTTTGGGCCTCATCGCCCGGATCAACCACCACCAACTCCCCTCCATCGATCAAAAGATAGCAATTCGTCCGCAATTGCCCAACCACTATTCGCTTAATTTCCATGCAATTAAGCAATTTTCAATTTCCAATTTTCAATTTCCAAAAAATGTTCAATGAAACAATATTCAAACAAACGCGATGCATCTGTTTTAATATTGGATATTGTTTATTTTTTGAAAATTGGAGTTTGAAAATTGGAAATTGTTTTTACATTCCAAACCCTCCCATCCCCTGCATTTTTTTGGCCACGACCGACTGGACTTGTTTCATCGCATCATTGAAACATTCTTTCACCGCTTTTTCCTGATCGTCGATGGCAAGGGCCGGATTCAATTCAACATCCTCGACCTCAAGCTTGCCGTTGATTATGATCTTAACCCCGTTTTTAACATTTGAAATCTTTTCGTTCTTCAACGCATTCTGTATCTCTTGCAATTTCTTGATCTGTTTTAATTGTTCAAACATGAATATATGTCAAAACCCAAATCATATATCTCAAAACCGAAATTTGGAAATATTATGGTTAAGTTTTGCTTTTTAAATTTGCTCTCACTTTATCACACTTTTGACTTTATCTTAAAATCATATAATTTCAAGGTATGGCAAAGCAAAACGCCGACAAAATCGCAGAAAAATTAATTCTCGCGAGTCCGCAAACAAAAGCGGATTTGAATGCGTTTAAACGGCAGGCCTGCCTTGATTTGAATATTCCCTACCCCGGCAACATCAGTCTGATCGAAGCTTTGAGGTCGAGCAAAGAATCAATACCCGCCGGGTTGATGGATCTTTTGCGCGTGCGGCCGGTGCGGTCGCTGTCGGGCATTATTAATGTTTCCGTGCTGACCAAAGCCTATCCCTGCCCGGGCAACTGCCTTTATTGCCCCAATGAACCCGGATTCCCGAAAAGCTATCTTTCCGGTGAACCGGCGGCCGAGCGCGCCAAACTATTAAAATTCAATCCCTACATCCAGGTAAAAAAACGCCTGGAAAATCTGGCCGCCGAAGGCCATAGCGTGGACAAGATCGAATTGCGCGTCATCGGCGGCACGTGGAGCTTTTACCCCAAAAGCTATCAAACCAAATTCATCACTCAATGCTTCAAGGCTTGCAACGATTATCGCGTGGATCCAACCCACGCAAAATCAAAAATCCGCAGGAGTCGGAAACCTGCGGACTTGGATTTGGGAAAAGAGCAAAAGAAAAATGAAAATACCAAATGCCGCATTGTGGGAATTTCAGTCGAAACCCGGCCGGATTATATCGACGAAAAAGAAATCTTCCAGTTGCGGAAACTGGGAGTGACCCGCGTCGAACTGGGCATCCAAAGCATCTTTGATGACGTCTTGGCATTGAACAACCGCGGCCACAAAATCAATGCCGCGATACAAGCCACGAAACTGCTAAAAGACGCCGGTTTCAAAATTTCCTATCAGATAATGCTCAATCTTTACGGCTCAAATCCGCAACGCGACCTGGAAATGGCCAAGGTTTTATTTTCCAATCCGGATTTCTGTCCCGATCTGCTAAAAATCTATCCCTGCGCGGTTTTAAAAGAAGCCCCACTGTTCAAACTGCACCAGCAAGGAAAATACCAGCCCTACTCCGACGAACAATTGATATTAACCGTCAAAGAGATAAAAAAAATCGTCCCGCCCTGGGTGCGTATTGAACGGATCATTCGCGATATCCCTTCCCCGCGCATCACCGCCGGAACAAAAACAATTTCCAACCTGCGCCAGATCATCGCCAATGATATGGAACACGAAGGCTGGTCCTGCCAGTGCATCCGTTGCCGCGAGGTTAAGGGCGAATATGATGTTAATGAAAAAATAATTTTAACGCGGCGGGAGTACAAAGCCTCGGATGGAATGGAAATATTTTTAAGTTTTGAAAACAAACCCGCCTCCGTGCGAGGCAACGACGGGCAAGCAAAATTATTCAGTTTGTTGCGGCTGCGGATCACCAATAATGGTTCGGTTTTAATAACCGGGAATACGGGCGAAAACATGGTTTCGCCCCTACGATACAAATCCGGAACAATACGGGCGAATAATCATTCGCCCCTACGGAATACGGTTGCGATAATCCGAGAAATACATACCTATGGGATACAAACCGCGATCGGGAAAAAATCAACTTCGGCCCAGCACACCGGCTTGGTCAGAAAATTGATCGCGGAAGCCGAAATTATCGCCAAAACCGAATTTGGAGTAAAAAAAATCGCCGCCATTTCCGGCATCGGCGCGCGCGCGTATTGGAGAAAAAACGGTTATAAATTGAAAAACGGTTATATGATTAAAAACTTAACAAAAAAATAAAAAAGAGATTAAATGGGATGTTGCAATAATGACATACATCCTCGCGGATGCCGCATTGAAGCATTCCTAATCATTTTTCTCTCTTCTGGCCTTAACGGCCGGCCTAAAGGCCCGTAATAAATTTGCGCCCTTCTGCTGGGATCGAATTTGTTAAGAACATACATCCCAATGTCTGACTCTGCTTTCAAGCAAACCAAGGTCGTATTTCTCAAAGCTCTCACCCTCTTTCAAAAGAGAATAAAATAAATCTGACCATTATGCAAGTATCTGTATCAACATTTATCAGTAATTAACGGGAGCCAATCTTCCATTTTTTCTCCAATTTCCGGGTTTCTTTTTCGTCGAAACCGAAATGGTGCGCGATTTCGTGCCAAACCACGATTTTCACCAATTCCTTGATCTCGAAGGGAGTTTGGGCTTCCTGTTCGATCGCGGCTTTAAAAATCGTGATCTTGTCAGGCAGGCGGATGGCTTCGTTTTTGCCCCACTGGTTTTCCGGAATGCCTTCATACAAACCCAGCAGATTGTTCCGCCGCGGTTTTTCCTCAATGACAAGCGCGACGTTTTTCATCGCGCCCTTGATGTTCTCCGGCAAACTTTCCGCGGCCTCGGCCACCAATTTTTCGAATTCATTAATTTCCATTTTTCAATTTTTTAAAATCGCTTTCTAATATTTTCTTGAATTTCACAAATCTTATGCCCGCAGCTGGATGATAAGAAATGAAATATTGCCTCCCCTCTTTTTCGCGCCACTTTCCCCGCCAATCGGAAAATTTGTCTTTGGGAAAAAATTTTTTGAACGCCATATCGCCCAGCAAAATTATTTTTTTGGCGGCGACGGCTTTGATCTGCTCCATCAAATAATTATCGCAGGCGGCAATCTCATCAGGCTTTGGCTTACGGTTCACCGGCGGCGTCGGCAGGCATTTGACGATTGACGTGATGAATGTTTGTTTTTCACGGTCGATTCCGGCCAATGCCAGCAATTCGGTCAACAATTTTCCCGCCCGGCCGATGAACGGCCGGCCGGTTTTATCTTCATTGGCGCCCGGCCCCTGGCCAATCACAAAATATTCCGCGCCGATGGCACCCTCTCCGGGTACGGTTTTATCGCGCACCTTGACCAAACGGCATTTTTTGCAAACGCTTATTTCTTGGGCGATTTGCCCCAATTCGTTTTGCCTTTTTGATTTTTCAGTTTCTGGGAAATTACGCATTTTTGATAAATAAAAGGACTGGGCGTGCGATAAGCGGTTTTTCCTTTTTGTGCGTTATTGGAAGAATAATTTTTCATGAAAATTGAAAATGTAGCGCAAACAATTGCATACAAACACCAATACAAACACAAAATACAATTTACCGAGGTCGCACCTCGGCGATTACGCCGAGGAACGACCTCAAATACAAAAATACAAAATCAAAACGGAGATACGATTGTTTCCAACCGCTGCCGCGCTCCGTCGATCTCTCTTTGGTTCATCTTACTCTGTTTAATGCCTTTTTCAATCGCCGCCAAAGTTTTGTCATACGTAGCTCGATCCACAGGAAATGGCGTGCCATCCTTGCCGCCCACGGCAAAAGTGTAGCGCGCCGGATCCTCATAGGAAGGTTTGGCGCCATAGACGATCTCCGCGACTAATGAAAGCGCGCGAATCGTTTTGGGTCCAACCCCTTCGCCGGAAAGCAAGCCGGCAAAATTCTCCGGTGCGGACGAATGTGCTTTCTCGATCGTTTTTTTCAAGCGCTTCATATCAAACTTCTCTGTCATCACCGGATGCCAGTGGAATTCCACGTCATTCAACTCCATATCGATGAATCCGGGCAAGCGGCCCTGCGCGCCCAGGCTTTTTCCGACCGGGCTGGAAACTTGCGGCATATTTTTTGCCACCGCCTTGGCCGCGCTTTGAAAATTCTTCAAAAAAACGCCGGGCTCGAGTTTTACCATTTCCGCAGAAACGGTTTTATTCTCCAAACTGTCTTTTGCCGTTAAATTCAAAGGCCGCAACCGCACATCACTGGCAATTCCCGAATGCGGTTCTTCGCAAAAATCATTCACTCCGTCCGACAGCCAATGATAGCGCCGCGCTTTTTGTTCGCCGATGTTCATCCCCTGTTGAACCACCGCCCATTTTCCGGAATTGGTAAACAAAAGATTGTGCGCGTAAATTGAAAACCCGTCCTGGATAAGGCTTGAATCAACCTTGGCCGCCATTTTGCTGGCGTTAACCAATGAATTGGTTTTGCTTTCTTCCCAGCCGAGGAATCGGCCCCATTTTTGCGTTTCTTCAGGAGTGTTGCGCGACACACGCTTGCCGCCGCAGATATAAACGCCCAGCTCGGTTTCCATACCGCGCACCGCCTCTTTCAACGCCCCCATCGTGGTCACGGTCAACCCCGACGAATTCCAATCAAACCCCATCACGCATCCCAGCGACTGGAACCACACCGGATCCGAAAGCCGTTTCAATAATTCTTCAGCGCCGAATTCTTCCACGATGGCAATCGAAATCCCCCGCCCAAGGCGGGTCATCCGTTCAAACAACCAGCGGGGGCATCGCCCGTAATCCAATGGTACTGTGGCAACTCCGGTGCGCATGGATACATCTTAAAGCTCAAAAACCAAATGTCAAAATTAGAATCACAAAAAACGGACGCAATGTCCGCCTTTTGCAATTGCAATACCGTAAAAAATTACGCTTTTTTATCTCCCAGCGGGAACATCACGAAGAATCTTGATCCCATGTGTTCAATGCTTTCCACCATGATATCGCCGCCCATTTTTTGCGCCATTTCCCGCGACATCCAAAGGCCCAATCCGGTTCCCGGAATCCCGGCGTTATCCTGGGTTTTGACGCGATAGAACTGTTCAAACAACCGCTTCTGTCCCTCGGCGGAAATTCCGAATCCGGTATCCTGCACCGTGATCACACAACGTTTCTTGGCCGTTTCGGCTTTGATGAAAACCGCGACCTTGCCGGCGGGAGTGTATTTGACGGAATTTTCAATCAAATTCGTGATTATCCGGCTAAAACAGACTGCGTTAACATTAATAAAATATGGGAAATCGTCGCCTTCAAGAATCAACTCCAATCCTTTCGCTTGAGCCTTGCTTCTGATGCCGTCAACAATTCCCTTGACCACCGCGCCCGGAGCGATTTTTTCCGGCTTGAAGTCCGTCCGGCCCTGCTGGATATGGGATACCTCAAGAATATCCGACATCAAGTCGATCAAGTTTTTTATCGAAATCGAAATACGTTCGATATACACATTTTGCTCCTTGCTGGCCACTGCCGCCAGTTCCTCTTTTAACGATTCAATATAGGCATTGATCACTGTCACCGGACTGCGCAATTCATGCGTCGCCATGCGAATAAAATCGTCTTTGGCTTTATTTTCGGTTTGCAAATTCTTGGACAAAGTAACATATGAAAAAAGCTTGGTGTGCTGAAACACCAAAAACAAAATCAGCAGAATCACCGCCGCCAGTATCGCGTATGCCTGCCAGACTGTCGCGGTTATTTTCTTAGCCACGTTGTCGGTGGGAATATCGGCCGCGATCAAAGCATAAATATCCTGCGTCGAAGGATCAATAAACGGCTTCACGATGCGAAAATATTTTTTGCCGTCCTGCTCGATCTCGGAACCGTAATCATTGGTGCTGATCGCCCAGCCATAAGCGATCAGCGCTTCGCCGTTCAGCGTGGGGTCGGTATTGATCACCTTGCCGATGTCATCATGGTTTTGCGCGGCAATCGCTTTAAAATTTTTCCCTTCTTTGACGATAACCCGGATATTTTCCAACCGGCTCCCATCGCCGCTATCCGCGGAAGTTTTCGCCATTAAATCAATGTCTTGCTGCAACAATTCCTGGTTCAATGAATCCTTGCCGGGAAAATCGCGCAACAGCAAAAGACCCAGCGAGTCCCGGTTCATCGCGGCCTGGGACCTGATGCTGGATTTTATCGCCTCGTTAAGCGATTGGATGGTCGAGAAAGTGCTGAAATACAACGTCAGCGGCAGCAGGATAATCAGCAGCAAAGAATACGAAATCGTGGGATTTTGCTGGATGAACGAGAATGTATTTTTGAAAAACTCTTTAATCATTTGATTTTAGCGGCTTCTTTTCCGGAACTTCCGCTTTTTTTGCGGGTGGCAAAGCCGATCACAAACAACGCGGCGCCAAAAGCCAGCGCAATGGCGGCAATCACCGCCAAACCAAAATTATTCTTCATTTTTTCCGTCGAAGAAGAAATCGTCGCTTCCTGATTGGCGATCATTTTAGTCACAGTATTGCCATTTTTCATAAACACCAAAACTTCCGACCGGGCCTGGACATCGCCAACGCTGTCGGTTTGAGCCGCATAAACCGCGTGCTGGCCATCACTCAAAGGCTTGTCCAGGATATAGGTCCACTGGCCAGCATCATCGGTCTTCACCACCACAATGATCGGGTCGGAATAAATATATAAAGTCACATAAGAATTAGGCAAGCCCCAGCCTTTAAACCGGATTGCCGCGCTACCGTCGACTAATTTGACCGAAGCCACCGGTTCGGTGTCATCGAATTTATAAATATCGGTCTTATTGGGCGTTACCGTCCGCGGATCATGGTATTTGATTCCGCCAAAATTATCGGGCGCCAAAGGATCGTATTTGCGGTTCACTTCATCGCCGTCAAGAATGCCGTCGCCGTCGGAATCGGGGCTGAACGGATCAGTGCCGATGGAAATTTCCTTGCCATCGCTCAAACCGTCGCCGTCGGAATCTTTTTCCAAAATTTTGCCGCTTTCCAATATTTCGGCTTTTTGCAAAGAAATTGTCCTTTCAAAATCATCCAGAATCTTTGCCACGTTGGCTTCATTGTCCTTGCCCCTGACCGCCGCGACGATCGTTTCGACCAAAGTTTGTTTTTCCCGCGTTTTTCGCGATATTGAATCTTTGATATCGGCAATCTCTTGGCCCAATTTTTCCGCCTGCGCCCGCGCCGCGGCAAGCGCTTTTATTTTATCGTCTTTGATCGCCCCGACCGCGTCTTGAGGAAGCGCGGCGATATCGGCGGCCATCTTTTCAATCCTGGCATTGATTAACACCAATTGGGCGGTTTTATCCGCCAGATCATAATCAAGTTCGCCGATTTCGCCCACGATCTGTGCGATTTTTTGGATATTGATTTCCACGTTCGGATCGGCGCTGGTTTCTTTCACGATCGCTTTTACCGTTTCTTTCGTGGCCAAATCGATCGCTTTGGCGCTGGTTTCTATCGCCTGGCTGCTTTGCGAAACGCTCTGTTCGATCCTCTCTTGCTGGACCGGATCCGATTTAATAAGGATATTGATCGCCAGCGGATATTTATCGCTGCGGACGGAAACGCTATTTTTAACAATTTGAGCCCAAACCTGGTAATTGCCGTTGGGCAAAGTGCCGTCGTTCAGGTCAACCCGGTATTTCCAGGACTGGTCGTTGGGCAGCGGATTTGTGATTGCGGCAAGCCCCATATCGGCCCGCCCCGCCCGCGTTTGATCGCCCAATAAAAGCCCCTGGCCCAAATATTGCGGCGCCACCAATGACCCGCCTTCGATGTAAAAAAGTACGTTTTGCGCCCCGCGGGTGCCAAGAAGCAAATCAATGGTGCTTTCACCGGGCGTTATTGTGAGAGATGCGGCCGCTTCCAATGAAGTTTGCGAAGCCGACAAAGTTGCCGCAGTAATGCTTCCCTCTTCTTGGGGCAACGGCGCGCTCGCAGTTAATTCGGGCACATCCGGTTCATCGGGAACCGAAGCCGATTGCGCGCTCTGGGATGCGCGCGCCGGCGGATTTGGATTGCTGTAGGTCGATGCCGGAGCAACGCTTTCGGGCGCATAATATGTTGATTCCGAGCGCACTACGCCCGCCGGAACACGATATGTTGATGCGGCGCTTTCAATATAACTGGAACTATAACAACCATTGCCCGCGCAAGGGTCGGAATAGACATAGCCAATTTCAAGAACATCCAAAGTAGTACGGTTGCCGATCACAACCGTCTCCGGCTTTTCCCGGTCGCCGATCACAACCGTTTCCGGCCTAGTGCGGTTGCCGATCACAACCGTCTCCGGCTTTTCCCGGTCGCCGAGCCAGACCACTTCAGATTTTGTCGATGTTTCTTCTTTATCGCCTTCGATCGACGAAGCCTTATCTTCTTCAGTTTTCTCCGGCATGCCGACCGTCAAAATCTCTTCGACCGGCGTCTTAGTCTCCTCAACTTTGACCTCCTCATTCTTGGTTTCTTCAGTTTTTGCTTCTTCGGTCTTAATTTCTTCAGTCTTGGTCTCTTCAGTCTTAGTTTCTTCAGTCTTAGTTTCTTCAGTTTTAGTTTCTTCAGTTTTGGTTTCTTCAGTTTTGGTTTCTTCAGTCTTGGCAGTTTCAACAGGCTTAACGGTGCTAACAATCTTATCCATATTAGCTTTGGCATCTTCTGGTTTGCCGCCTTCCCTGTTTTTCAAAAACGATTCCATTGATTCCTTATCCGCAATTAGCTGGGGATTTGATTGGATGACCGGCAGCATCTCCGGCAAATTGAAATAATCGTAAAGCGCAAGAATATAAGGTTCAGCCGCGTCATATTCCCCCCTGGCCCAACACGCCGCAATTTGTTGTTTCAACATTTCTATTTTCTCTTCATCAGTTAATTCCTTTTCCCCCTCCCCGTTCGGCGCAAAAACCGCGGAGTCAGCATTGTCAAGTTGAGCAAAAACTATATTGCATCTTATTGAATCGATAGAGATTGCGTTAATAACAACACAAAAGCATATCATCAAAAAAAATAATGTCTTTGCTTTCGAACATTGTAACTTTGTTATATATCGCCTAAACCGCAATTTAAACATAAATATCTTAACAAAAAGAAACTGTTAAATTGTTTTATTATAACTCAAATTATTCGGGTTGAATAGAAAAAGCCGAGAATACCAATTCTAATACAAAAAAAACGGCTGACGCCGACTTTCATTCACGCAAAAAATTTTAAAAAAATAATTAAGAGGAAGACGTGAAAGTGTCTTCCTCAAGCCCCACCTTTCGGTAGGTTGTGTTCTTCATCAGCGAATCAAACACCTTACCAGATGTCATCACGGTAAGTATAGTATCTGATTCGCTCAATCTAATCATGGTCGCATAAACCAATCCCTGCCTTTTAACCAACTCCGCAACGGGAATTAGTTTCCCGTCGAACATCCCATCACGAAGAGGGACTTGATCCTGATGCGCTATTTTGGCTGCCTGACTGAGTAATGCCTCAGTCATGTTTTGATTATGCAGCTCCGGATTTTTTGAAATTTGAAAAATTCCCGGGACACCATCAGGTGAATTAAACTTGATGACATCCGTCGATTCTTCGATTCCGGCGAACTCAGAACTAAAATTAATAATGAGCTCGCCCTCGTCACTAACAAGATGTTTTTGGACATCTTGGCCAGCTGACATGCCCGTTGCCAAGCATACCAGCACTAACAAGAGCACAAAGGCTCTGCTTGCCTTCATTTTTTTCCACCTCTCAATTTAGTGCGCGGCCTCTTGACAAAGAGCTACCGTGCCTGTTTAAATTATACAATGATTCACCCTTAATTGTCAATATTAAGGGCATTTTTAAAGCTTAGCGGGCTGTTTTTCCCTCCCTGGCGCGGCGGACGGTAAGGCCGATTACGATTAGCGCGGCGGTCAGTGACAGCAGGATTGCTAGTGTTGTTGAATAGGCAAAGTTGCTTTTCAAATCATTTACAGTTGGAAGGTACGGATTTTCTCCGGTGGCAATGGCGCGGCCGACGGTATCGCCGTTTTTATTGAAAATGAAATCCGCGGATTTGGACAGAATCGCGCCCTGGGAATCGACAACCGCGGCGTAGGCCAGATAGTTGCCGTCGTTCAAATTCCGGTCAAGAACAAAAGACCAACGGCCGGAATCATCCGCTTTCGCCATCGCAACCAGCGGCACGGAAAAAATATGGATCGCGACATCGGCGCCCGGCAGAGCCCGGCCTTCAAAACGGATGCCTTGGCTCCCCGCCCCGGCTGGCGCGACGCTGTCGATAATAATTTCCGCGCTGTTTTGCGAATTAATTTCAAGCGTATCCTGTTTATCGGTTTTTGAATAATATGGAACCGCGCTGATTTTATCCTTGGCCGCGAAAGACAAACCGGCGCGGCCGGCACCGGAATCGACATTTGGCGCGAACCAAAAAAATCCGCCCGTGCCGACAGCGATCATCGCCAGCGCGACCACGATTTGGAATGACATCAAAAAAAATATCTCGGCTTTGGAAAGCATATTTATATTATATCCCAAAATCAATCAGTTCCGAAAATAACCGCGGATTCAAGAACCAGCCTCTCAAAATGCAGAGACTGGTTCTTAACTTGCAAATACTTTGCTTGTTTTGAAAAACGTTAAAAAGGTAATAGAATATAATCAATGGTGGAAATTTTTGGCTTAAGTTCGCTCCTGTTCGCGCTCGCGTCCCTTTCCGAAGCCGTCGGATCGGTTTTGTTCTATTTCATCATCGGAATCACTCCCTGCGTTTTGTGGCTCCTTTTTTATTTGTTCCAGGACCGCCATCCGGAACCCAAAAAAGAAATACTGGCGGTATTCGCGCTTGGTGCCATCATGACGGTCCCGGCCACGGCCATTGAATTGTTTTTGGAGAACATGATCACCGAAATCGGCCTGACCGGAATCGCCGCGACGATCATTTTCAACGTGATCGGCGTCGCGCTGATCGAAGAATTCTTCAAATATGAAGCGTTCTGGCGCCGGGAACAAGCGATCAACCGCAACCGATATTTGGACGAGCCGCCCGATTTCGTGATCTATATGATAACGGCGGCAATGGGTTTCGCCGCGGTTGAAAACATATTGTACCTGTTGATGGAAAGCCCGGATCCCTTGGTCATGCGCTTGTTTTTCCGGGCGATAACCGCGATATTTTTGCACACGCTCTGCTCCGGAATCCTTGGCTATTACATGGCAATGGCATTCAGCCAAGTGGAAAAGAAAGGGCGGCTGATCGCGACCGGATTCATCATGGTCAGTTGCTTGCACGGGCTATATAATTTTTCTATAATAGAAAGTAAATACAACTCGATATTCCTGTTCGTACCTCTGGCAATATTGTTTTTCATGGCAATCGCGCTCTATGTCCGATACCAGAACCTCTTGAGAATGAAAAGCGTATGCGAGATCAGCGCAAAGCGCAAAGCGAAAAGCGCAAAATAAAAATTCAAGCTTAGGGTATTGCTTTCAACTTTTCACTCATCGCCTCGCCGCAGTTTTAGCGAAGGCAGGTTAAACTTTACACTTTTAAATATGTCTTTCATAGAAAAATTACAGAAAGGAATGCAAGCCGCGCCGATTGAAAATGATCAAGCCGGGAACAACGATATCGGAAACCAGGATTTACCAAATGAAGAAGGGCTCGCAGGCGGCACCGCGGTATTTGCGTCATACAAAGCTGCCGGCAAGCAGAAACCGGTAAGCGCGGATGAAGACAATCCATTTTCCGAAGAAACGACAAATAAAAAAATGCGCGGCCGGCCAAGGAAAATAATCATCCCCGAAAGCATTGGAGAGGTGAATAGGCAAACGGATGAAGAACCCGCGGCAAGCGCGGCGGCGCAGATAAAAGAGAATCTTAAAAAAACACCTTCAAAAACAATGGCAAATAAAAAAAATTTAAACGCCGAAAATCAAAATGACAGCAGCTGGTTAAATGGCGATGGACAGCTCACGGTCAATGTCTTCCAAACCGAAAACGAATTGGTGCTGCAATCGGCAATCGCGGGCGTGAAAGTCGAAGAACTCGATGTCATCATTGAAGACGACGTGATCACCATAAAGGGCAACCGGCCCAATCCCCTGGCCGAAACCGGCGATTACTTCATCGAAGAATGTTACTGGGGCCCGTTTTCGCGCAAAGTGATTCTGCCGGTTGAAGTTGATTCTTCCCGCGCCGACGCCGCAATGAAAGAAGGGATATTGACCATCCGCATCCCGAAAATCCAGCGCGAAAAAAAGAAAAAACTGACAATCAAAGAATAGTTGTAAAAAACCGCTCGCAAGCGGTTTTTTACTAAATCAAAATGTAAAAATCAAAGATCAAAATGACAGTTAAAAATGATAAAATGTAAAAGCATGAATATTTTATAATTTTACATTGTCATTTTCAATTTTGATCTTTTAATTTTACATTAGTTTGTGCTGGAGGAGAGATTTGAACTCTCACAGGTCGCCCCACTGGCTCCTAAGGCCAGCGCGTCTGCCATTCCGCCACTCCAGCAACATTACCCATTATCTATTTAATCCATTAATAACGAAAAGTAAACTTCCGCCTTAAGAAAAAATGAGCCCAAAGGCCCATTTTTTTGATTGTTGAATATATAATATAAACCCGGATTACCCGCCTCCCACCGCGCTAAGCACCAACGATATAATGCCTTTGGCCAGCAACGCCACCACAACGCCGATTGCCGCGTACAAAATGCGCTGGCGAGCCGTATTGACTTTCTCCGCATCGCCCGCCGCGGTCACGAATGTATAACCGGCCCAAATAACATAGAAAACCGCCATAATTATCAGCGCGCCAATGACATAATTCGCCACTTGGCTAAGCGTTTGGTCAATCGGCTGATCCGACATTTGGACATTCTTACCAATATCGCCCGCCAATCCGCTGTTGGGATCCGGGACAATGGAATTTCCCGCCGCAAAAATCAACGACGGAAACATGAATAAACTCAACAACGAAGAAGCAATTATTTTTTTCATTTTTTTATTAAACTATCGTAACAATTATTTATATTTTAATTTTATAATCAAGCGCAAAATTATGCAAGCTGCCCGAGCCGGTTACTGCTTATTTATTCATGACCACTCCCGACACGATCGCGACAATCGTGTTCGCCAATGCCGCCACGATCAAGCCGATCACCGCGTAAGTGATTGTTTTTTGCGCGGTTTTGGTTTTTTCCTGGTCGCCCGCCGAAGTCGCGTAGTTGAACGCCGCCCAAAGAATCATAAACACGCAAACCACAATAACCGCTCCGAAAAAAAGATTGCGCACATTGGTCAGTACCGTTTCAAGATTGACCACGGGTGCCTCCTTGCTGATATTGCCCACCCCCGTGTCTTCAACCGCGAATGTCAAAACCGGAACCAGCGACAAAACCATCGGCACCACCAAATATTTTTTAAAAAAGTTTTTGTTCATAATTTTATTTTTACTGAACCCCCAAAATGCTTTTGATCACCGCGACAAAAGTGCTAGCCAAAGCGATAATCACCAGACCGACCAAAGAATAAGTAATTTTATTCCTGCCTTCTTTAATTTTCGCTTCAGCGCCGTTGGCGGTCGCGATTTCAAACCCGCCCCAAACAATGAAAATCGGGCAAATCATCAGCGCGAGACCGAAAATGAAATTGACAACCCCCTGGATGATCTGCTCCAACGTCTTATCTCCCAAAGGATTCTTGATGGTCACCTCTTCCGCGGCCAATGCCATGTTCGCGGCAAACAATCCCAAAATGGCCATCGTAGCAATTTTTGAAAATACCTTTTTTAGGTAAATCATATTTTAATTAGTTATTAACCTATCGAAACGACTTATAAGGTTCCGCTCCAAGACAATTTATTTTTTGATAAATATCAAACCAAAATGGAAACTTCCCGACTTGAATTCTTCCACCAATGAAAAACCGGTTTCCTGCGCCGCCTGCTTAATATCCAATGCCGATATTTTCTCCCCCGGACCGATGCGCGAATCCTTGTCCCAGTCCACCGCCAGAATCCTGCCGCCGGTTTTCAAAACCCGCGCCGCTTCCTTGAAAATCGCTTTTTTATCGTTGGCCTGAAAAAGCAAATTTGACATCAGCACCAAATCCAATGAACTCGCCAGCAAACGAGAGACAATATTTTCGATGTCGCCTTTCACGATTTCAATGTTTTGCAGATTGTTAACCCTGGCCTTGCTGCGCACCGCCGAAAGCGGCTCCTCAAGCAAATCGATTGCGTAAACTTTCCCGTTTTCCAGCATTCGGGCCAGCGCCACCGTCCACTCCCCTGATCCGCACCCGAAATCCGCCGCCAGCATGTTCTTTTTCAACTCCAAACGCTCGCTTAGAATTTGCCGGGGATTTATAAAATTCATTTCGCCAATTTCTAATTTCTATTTTCAAATTTCTATTTAATTTTCAACAGTTTAATTTTTAAAATCAATTATTGAAATTTTTTTGAAAATTGAAAATTGAAAATTGAAAATTCAATTCTCGCTTTATATTTTATTCATTTTAACGAGAATTGTTTTTATATGCAACTGGCCGATGCCACCTGATCCCCGTCTTCGAGGCGCATAATGCGCACTCCTTGCGTCGCTCTCGATAAAGTCGAAATGCCATTTATCGGCACGCGGATGACTTGCCCTTTATTGGAAATCACCATCAATTCTTCTTCATCGGCCAGGACAAACGATGTCACCAAATCCCCGGTTTTAGTGGTCAATTGCGCGACTTTGATTCCCGACCCGCCACGGTTTTGCATGCGGTATTCTTTGATGTCGGTGCGCTTGCCATAACCGTTCTCCATAACCACGAGCACCAGTCTTCTTATCGGCTTGCCGTTGGCATCCAGAACCGGCTTTGTCGAAACCACGTCCATCCCCACCACTTCGTCGCCGCGTTTCAAAGCAATAGCTTTGATCCCCGCCGCCTGACGTCCCATCGGCCGCGCCTGGCTCTCATTGAAGCGCACCGACTGCCCTTTCTTGGTGACCACAATAATCTCATCTTTGCCGCTGGTTTTCGAAACTTTGCGCAGAGAGTCGCCCTTTTTTAATGTGATGGCAATCAATCCCGACCGGCGGATATTGTCGAATTCATCAAGGCTGGTTTTCTTGGCAATCCCATTTTTAGTAACAATCAAAAGATATTTATCTTCATCCAACGACTTGTCCGCTATTTTCGCGGACGCGCTCGGCTTGGCGGAGACGGAACCTAAAGACATCATATACAAAACCTTTTCTTCCGGCCCCAGCTCCAGAAAATTAACCAGCGCCCGCCCCTTGGCCACGCGCGCGCCTTCGGGGATCTCGTAAGCCAGCGTTTGGAACACCCGGCCCATATCGGTAAAGAAAAGTATCCGGTCATGCGTATTGGCGATCAGCGATTGCTCGACAATGTCGTCGCCCACGGTTTTCAAACCGATAATCCCCTTGCCGCCGCGTTTCTGGATTTTATAAGTGGTGGGATCAATGCGCTTGATATATCCTGAATTCGTCAAAGTAATCGCCACTTCCGCATCAGGAATAAGGTCAGCTTCGGAAATTTCCCCTATCTTATGCGCATAAACTTTGGTGCGGCGGTCATCTCCGTATGTTTCTTTAACATAGGCAAGTTCTTTTTTCATCACTGCCTTGATCTTGGCCGGGCTGTTCAAAGTAGCGGTAAATTCCGCGATCTTAGCCATTAGCTCTTTAAGTTCGTTATCGATCTTTTCACGCTCAAGTTTCGCCAAAGCTGCCAGTTTTGTTTCCAAAATGGCATTGGCTTGGATTTCATCCAACTTAAACCGTTTCATTAAATTATTGCGGGCATCTTCGCGGTTTTCGGATTTGCGGATGATGCGGATAACTTCATCGATGTCGGCCAAGCACCTCACCAAACCTTCCAAAATATGAGCCCGCTCCTTGGCCTTGTTTAATTCAAACTGCGTCCGACGGATAATCACCTGCTTGCGATGGTTCAAGAAATGAGTGAGAACATCCGCCAAATTCAAAACTTCCGGTTGGATTCCGTCAACCAGCGCCAGCATATTCAAATGGAATGTCCGCTGCAAGGCGGTAAATTTATAAAGCCGGTTCAAAATTTTCTGCGGCTGGGCTTCGCGGCTAAGATCGATCGCGATCCTCATCCCGTCCTTATCCGATTCATCGCGCACGTCTTTGACGCCATCAATCTTTTTTTCGGTAACCAAATTCGCGATTTGCTCAAGCAAACTTGATTTCTGCACCTGGTAAGGAATTTCGGTGATAATGATTTGGAAACGGTCGGTCTTTTCGACATGGACAATATCGGCTTTCCCGCGGCAAACGATCGGGCCCCTTCCTTGCGAATACGCCGCGATAATTTCTTTGCGGTCAAAAATTTCCCCGCCCAGCGGAAAATCAGGCCCTTTAATGAACTGGAAAAGATCTTCCGTGACCGCCTTGGGATTATCGAGCAAATACGCCAACGCGTCACAAACTTCGCCCAGATTATGGGGCGGGATATTGGTTGCCATGCCCACGGCAATGCCCAGAGACCCATTCAATAAAAGCTGGGGCAATGGCGACGGCAAAACCGCCGGTTCCTTGCGGGTACCGTCATAATTTTCAATAAAATCGACTGTGTCTTTATCGATATCATCCAAAGTCGCTTCGCCGATGCGCGACAAACGAGCCTCAGTGTAGCGCATGGCTGCCGCGGAGTCGCCATCGATCGAACCGAAATTGCCTTGGCCCTGCACCAAAGGATACCGCAAAGTGAAATCTTGCGCCAAGCGCACCATCGTGTCGTAGACCGAGCTATCGCCATGGGGATGGTAGCGGCCCAAAGTGGAACCAACGACTGTGGCTGATTTGCGGTATTTGGCCGTGTGCCGCAAGCCTTCTTCGAGCATCACATAAAGAACGCGCCGCTGCACCGGTTTCAATCCATCGCGCACGTCCGGCAAAGCCCGCGCCACAATCACCGACATGGCATAGTCGATGTATGAATCCTTCATTATCGCGGAAATCTCGGTGGATTTTACTTGCTCGAATTGTATCGGCTGCTGTTCTCCCCCGCCTTTTTGTTTTTTAGAAACCATAGCTTAATTTAAAATGAAAAAATCAAAAATCAAAATGACAGTGTAAAATGATAAGATGTCTTAACTTTTATATTTTAACATTTTTAAATTGTCATTTTACACTTTGATCTTTCAATTTTGATTTAAGGCGTTAGAACAATGATTTTAGCTTCTTCCAAGCCGATTTCCTTCTTCTTTATCGTCAGTTTCGATAATGGCTCCACCGCACCCAGCCCGGCCGCCTTGAGAAAATCATTCAATTCGCCCGCGTCAAGTTTTAATTTCGGTATTTGGTAATTCATCGGCACGGCGATGCTGGGCTCGATCTGCGACACGATTTTAAGCGCTTCTTTGGCGCCCACATCTTTGCCGTTACCCACGGGAAACATCAAAACATCAATATTGCCGATCTTTTCCACTTGCGATTGGTTGAGTTCGGCATCCTGTAAATTCCCCAAGCTGCATAATTTCATATCTTCAGCCTCAATGGTATAGATAGTACTGCTTTCCCGATCGGATTCTTTAATGGCGGTTTTACGGGAAGATTTTTTTTCTTCCACTTCCAACTCTTCCTCTTTTTTTGCCGCGGCAGGTTTGCCGTAATTGGAATCAATACCACGCACATAAACTCCTTTTATTTCATATTCTCCCGGTCCGTCCACAATAAAAACACTGCCGGTATTTTTTTTGATGTCGCTATCCGCCGCCGTATAAGTTTTGTTGGTCAGTAAAACAATCTGGGCGTCGGTTTTAGGAATTTTCAAACCGGTCTTGGACTCATCGGAAGGATCGATCAAAACCGTAATATGCTCGCCCTTGCCTTTGGCGAACACCAATTCAAAACAGGACTGCCCATGCCAAATTATCTGCATATTTTTGAATTAGAACACAAAATTAAATCAGAAATTTGTCATTTCCAATTTTTAAGTTTATCACACCCTCCCGCCTTTTTCAAATGGCCTAATAAGGTCAGCCAATCACTAAATTATTTACTCATCCGTTTCCGTGGTCGTACCATTGCTTATCGGAATAACCGGCACTTGATAGGTTTGGTTGATGGTTACCGAGGAGCCGGATCTTTGAATCAAATCTTTGAGCTGGTCACCAGTCAAACAAATATCGTTATTGCCGCTGTCCTTAACGCACATTTGCCGCGAAGTAATCTTGTCTACTACCACCTCGCGCAAGCTCGCCACCCCGTCTTGCAAGGCCAGTCCCAGTGAATTTAATCCTTTCGCGAGCCAATCAAACGGATTGCCGCCCGCGGCCGTTGCGAGTGTTGAGGATGCATTACTGAATGTGCCCTCGGGGTTCAAAATCAACTTCAGGCCGTCAATCTGGCCTTGTTGCTCTTTGATTGCTTCCACTAAAATAGGAGTAAGGTGGCCATAATCCATGCCGGTCGCATACCCCGGAGCATCCGGATCCCAACTGACAATTTCCGGAATAATTTTCCCGACATCCTCAGCAATCATTCCCATATCATGTTTGCCGCCATGGTCTGCATCCCAATCATAATATACTCCGTTAAGATTAATAACTTTCCCCAATGCGTTGTCAATTGGTTGAATATTACGCTTCCATCGGATGGAAGAAGATGTTCCATAATCTGTACCCGCGCCGCCCGCGTAAAAATCGTAGACATCGCCGTCGGCGCGAATCCCAGTGGAACCTCCGACGGCACGAATTCCATAACTGGTACCGGTACCGTAGACGCCATAACTATTACCGGTACCGTAAACGCCGTAACTGTTACCGGCGCCATAGACGCCGTAGCCGGTACCGGTACCGTAGACGCCAGCATCAGCTACTCCTGCTCCGCCAACACTTAATTTGGACAATGGTCCCGTCGTCCCGATGCCAACGTTGCCGCCGCTCAATATTCTAATTCTTTCTGTCATAGCCCCACCATCAGGCCTTGTTCCCAAACTTAAATATCCGCCGTAAGTACCGGTTAATCCCGCTTTTATCACTGCAAAATTGGCTTGAGCTGTGCCGCTGTATCTAGCGCCGAAGGCAATACTGCCGCCCATATCTTGAGCGACAGCGTTATTTGTCGCAATCTGCAAATTGCCCGATTCCAAGCCCATCGCATTATTCGGGCCTACCACCGTCAATTCCTTGGCCGGATCAGCATCAGCGTTGGCGGCGCCAGAAACCACTTCCAATTTTCCCCTCGGGCTGGCCGTCCCGATGCCGACATTGCCACTGGAATTCCAAATACCGGTTCCGGGCAGCGTAACGCTTCCCGTGAAAGTCGGACTGGCTAACGGCGCTTTTAAACCCAGTTGAGTTTGGATGGCACTGGTAACGCCGTCAACATAATTCAATTCTGTAACTGTGACAGTAGCGCCATCCAGTTTATTCAGTTCCGTTGCGGTTGCGGTAACTCCACCCAAGTTGGTTAATTCCGCCGCAGTCATCCCGGTAACTCCATCCAGAATATTCAATTCGGCGCCGGTGGCGGTAACGCTAGTCGCCCCCAAAGTAAAAGGTGAGGGAATAACAACCGTACCCGTGAAAGTCGGACTGGCTAACGGCGCTTTTAAACCCAGCTGGGTTTGGATGGCGCTGGTAACGCCGTCAACATAGTTCAATTCGGTGGCAGTGGCAGTTACGCCGCCCAAGTTGGTTAATTCCGCGGCGGTCAACCCGGTAACTCCATCCAGAATATTTAATTCGGTCGCGGTTGCGGAAATTGCCGTTCCTCCTAATGTCAGCGAACCGATACTGACGCTGGCCGGAGTGTAAATCGCTTGGCTGTTATAGGTGTATCTCCAATAACCGCCCGCTGGAATTCCTGTTACAACTGTGCCTGCGCCACTGTAGCCAAACCCATCTCCCGTATATGTCAAGTGCATTGATGCCGAGCCCAAAGCGCCGTTTTCACCAATGGAAATATAAGCCCCTTGTGCCGTCCAATTGTCGCCGCTGCTTGTTGAATCCAAAACAATGTGGGGCAGACTGCCGCCGCTAGTGGTTATAATATTTCCATTAACTTCAAGCGCCTCTCCCGGGCTCGCCGTCCCGATGCCGACGTTGCCTGCGCTTGTAATTCTCATCTTAAGGTTTGTATCATCTGTCGCAGTGATAGCGCCGTTAATAAAATCGATGTTATAGTTCAATGCGTTCAAAGTCAAAGATCCAGCACTGGATACAACCAATCCCAGCCTCGTATTGGCAGAAGTCCTTCTTTGCCCGATATAACCGCCGTAAGAAACGGTATCCGAAGTCGTAATACCTATGGTTTGGTCCACAGTTCCTTCAGCCCCCGAACCATCTACTTGCAATCTATATCCCGGCGCCGTCGTCCCGATGCCGACGTTGCCGTTGCTATCTATGACCATTTTCGCACCAGTAGAACCACTATTTGTACCAAAGACAAGTTTACCACCACCTAAAGACCAAGCAGTATCTGATGACATTAAGTACCAAGGAATACCTCCCGTGGCTGTATTATTAAGACTTAACTTTGCTCTATCGCTTCCAGACACTACCAAAGCCACGTCTGGTCCCGTCGTCCCGATGCCGACGTTGCCGGATTTAAGTATGCGCATTGCTTCACTATTGTTTGGATTAAAAACGATAGATCCACCCGTGGCTGCATAGGATCCAGTATTGGTTGTTGCAATAGTAAAATTCGCAGCACTGTTGTTATGGCGATTCATTGTCAAACCCGTATTCGACATCCCCGCATAATCATCTGCGGTTTCCGCACCAAGCCGGAATGATTCTACGGCATCGCCAGAACCCCAAACATGCAATGGTACAAGCGGCACCCCCGTCCCCACCCCCACATTGCCACCGCTTATTACAACTTTATCGGTACCATCTTCACGAATAATCACTTTACCTCCAGCGTCATCAATTGCCCCCAGATACACATCATTACTAACACTTCCTACTCCAATTAATCTTATAATATTACCCACATTGTCCAACCCAGAATACCATGCATTGTTATCAATTAATACCGCCGTGTTTGCGGTACCTCCGGCTATTTGCAATGGAACATTTGGTGTCACTGTCCCGATTCCAACGTTGCCCGCACTTGTTATCCTCATTCTTTCAGACGCAACTATACTTGACGCAGCGGTAGTGGAAAATGTCATATAAGTCGGGTATGAAGCACCATTACTCCACGGTGATTCCCCAAACGAAGATATGGAAGCCGTACTAACCGCAGTTCCTCCGGTTGAAGTAGATGCATTTGCCCCAAACCAAGTAGTTCCCAAAAAAGTATTCGTTCCAATTGTTGAACTGTTGCGAAGATACCTTGTCCCCAGCGTTGTCCCGGAAGAACCGGCAATATCAAAAAGAACT
>JBAYLX010000007.1:0-23720 GCA_041663885.1 Minisyncoccota bacterium
ATTTTGGCGGCTACACCTATTACGTCCGCTGCAAAGACGCCGCGGGCAAAAAAAACTTTGCTTCCCAAGTAATCAGTTTCGAATACAAGGATCCTGACCCGGAAACGATTGAGGAAGCCGCTCTTGTTGATCAAGGACCCGAGTGTGCCGAATACACGACTGCCGAGGCCAATACCGAATGCAGCGCCGCCGCGGATTGCGTTTGCGATCCGGACTGCGCCAACGGCGCTGATCCGGATTGCGCCAAGATTGTTGCCGCGCCCGCGCCCTCGGGCAATTACAACTGGCTGGTTGCCGGCGGCATTGTCATCTTTGCCGTGGTTGTCATCCTCGCCCTCCTGGCGTTTTTTTCCCGGAAGCGGGGGGAAGGCGGAGAGGAGGAAGAAGTGGGGTAGGGGGTGGAAAAAATATCGCATAAATGATAGTAATTAAATACATTAAATAATTAAAGATATGGCAAATACATTTGAAGGTAAAGTGGTGTTGGTTACTGGATCTTCGCAGGGGATCGGAAAGGCGATCGCGCTGAAATTCGCGTCACTGGGCGCGAAAATCGCATTGAATGATATTTCGATGCAGGAGGAAAGCCTTAAAAAAACGCAAGAGGAAATAATGGCCGCGGGTTCCGCAGGGGAATATTTTATGGCCGATGTGTCGAAATTCGAAGAAGTTGAAAAAATGATGGCCGGGATTCAGCAAAAATTTGGGAGGCTGGATGTGCTGGTGAACAGCGCGGGCATTACCAAGGACCGGACGCTGGCGAAAATGACCGTGGAAGAATGGCAAAAAGTTATTGACGTGAATTTGACCAGTGTTTTCAACTGTTCGAAATTGGCGTTGCCGATGATCATTGCCAACCAGGGCAATATTATCAGCATTTCTTCGTTTTCGGCGCTGCGGGGGAATTTTGGCCAGACCAATTATGACGCGGCCAAAGCCGGCATTATCGGGTTTACCAAGACCTTGTCAAAAGAAGTCGGTAAATTTAACGTGCGCGTCAACGCGGTGGCGCCCGGATTTATCGAGTCAAAAATGACTGACGCGATGCCTGATGAAATTAAAATGATGGTTAAAAAACTTATTTCCCTGGGAAGAACCGGCAAGCCGGAAGAAGTGGCCAAGGTGATTGCGTTTCTGGCATCAGACGAAGCCAGCTATCTTACGGGGAATATAGTTAATATTGATGGCGGTTTGTGGCTATAGTGGTGCGAAATAGGGTCAATAGTTTTAAAAAACTAATTAAAATGCAAGAAGTTATCAACACCATTTTGCAAAAAGTCAGCCTGCGTTATCCGCAAACACCGTTTGCGGTTGAATATTGGGATGGTACTGCCAAGATTTTTGGCCGCGGGCCGGAAAAATTCCGAATGATCATTAAAAGCCGAAAAACCATTAAAAAAATATTGGTCGGCGGAACCCTTGCTTTTGGCGAAGAATATTCCGCGGGCAACATTGATGTTGCCGGCGATATCCAGGAGATGCTGAAAATGGCCGGCGATTGGCGGGAATTCGGCGGGAATTTGTCTTTGGCGACAAAAACAAGAATATTGTTCAATGGTTTGTTCGCGGGCGGCACGATTTCCAATTCAAAGAAAAATATCAGTTTTCATTATGACATTGACAATGATTTTTATTCTTTGTGGCTTGATTCGACCATGGGTTATTCTTGCGCCTATTTTAGGAACGATTCTGATAGCTTGGAAGCGGCGCAAATCAACAAATACGACCATATTTGCAAGAAGCTTCGTTTGCAGCCCGGAGAAAAACTTTTGGATGTGGGCTGCGGTTGGGGAGGTATGATGTTTCATGCCGCCAAGCAATACGGCGCAAAATGTGTGGGGTATACTTTGTCGAAAAACCAGTATGATTACGTCAGCGAAAAGATCGAAAGCGGCGGTTGGGGCGATTCGGTTAAGGTTGTTCTTGATGATTACCGCCGGATTTCCGGAGTGTTCGACAAATTTGTTTCCGTTGGCATGTTTGAACATGTTGGAAAAAAATATTATCCGGAATTTTTTAATATGGTAAAGAGAGCGTTAAAACCGCGGGGAATCGGAGTTTTGCATACCATTGGTTCACGCGCTGGGGAGGCGACAGATCCGTGGATTGCCAAGTATATTTTCCCAGGCGGATTTATTCCGAGCTTGGGCATGATCAGCGATACAATGAACAAGAGCGGGATGGTTTTTTACGACGTTGAAGACTTGCGGATGCATTATGCCAAAACTTTGGATTTTTGGCGGGATAATTTCGATAATAATGCCGTGGCGGTGAGTCGGATCATCAGCCGCGATCTGGCGGACACTGTCAAGGCGGAAGTTTTTGTTCGTATGTGGCGGCTATATTTGAATTCCAGCGCGGTAGCGTTTAAAACCGCGGGCAACCGGCTTTACCAGATAACTTTTACCAACGGGGCGAACAACAGTCTGCCGTTGACCCGAGGCTATATTTACTCGGTTTAGGTGATATAATGTGTTATAATGGCGCTGTTATTGCGCCGCCCTGTTTTTCGTGGTAATAACAGTCCCATAATGAAATCCAACAATTTTAAAGATGGGTTATTGTGACAAACATATGTTGTATACAAAAGAACAGATCAAGCAAATAATTCCTTACGATGACCCTTTTCTATGGGTGGATGAGATCGAAAAAATAGAAGGGGATATTATTATCGGCTATAAACAGACGCTATCCTTGGATCCTTATTTTAAGGGTCATTTTGTTGATTTTCCGATTATGCCCGGGGTTTTGGCGATGGAAGGCCTTGCCCAGACGGGGACTTTATTATTGCGGACCAAGCTGGGCGACAGCCACAAACAAAAACACCTGCTGGCTTACCAGGTAAGGGGCGCGATGTTTTATTCGCCGATCCTTCCCGGCGACCGGATAAAATACCGGGTCCAGCTTTTGGGAGTTTATAATTCCAAGATCGCTAATTTTGTGGGTGAAGCCTATGTCGGGGGTGTGCTTAAAAACGAGGCCAGGTTTTCCGTGGTGATAATGAATAAGGATGAAATGCGGCAAAAATTTTCCCGTACCGCGACCGATCAACCGATGTCGGAAAATATTTCTGCGCAAAAAACAGGAGCGAAATTATTTTCTTTGCCGCCGTTGAAGATTGCCCATTGGACCGCCAAATTTCCGATCATCCAGGGAGGGATGGCGGTGCGCGTGTCACTGCATAATCTGGCGGGGAATGTTGCCAAGGAAGGCGGCGTGGGGCTTATTGCCGCTTCCGGAATGAAGGATCCCGAAGAACTGAAAAGCGAAATCAGACAAGCGCGGGAAATCGCCGGCAAGGGCGGAGTGATCGGCATTAATATCATGGGGGTGGTTGGCCGCTTCCAGCAATTGGTCCAGGCCGCGATTGAGGAAAGAGTCGATTTGATCGTTCAGGGCGCCGGATTCCGGAAAGATATTTTTGAAATGGCGCGCGAAAACAACACACCGATATTTTCCTTGGCTTCTTCGGTGAAAGTTGCTCAAAAAGCGCAAGATGCCGGCGCGACCGCAATCATTGTCGTGGGCGCGGATGCGGCCGGGCATCTTGGTTTTCCGCATGGAATTCCTTTTCGCAAAACGATCGATATTTTAAAAGATGTTGTCGCGGCCGGGATCAAAGTTCCATTGCTTGCCGCAGGAGGGATTTTTAGCGGCGCAGATATTGTGGAAATGATGCGGGCCGGGGCGGTGGGAGTGCAGATGGGAACCCGTTTCGTATCCACTGAAGAATGTGACGCGAACATCAAATTCAAAGAGGCGCATATTAATGCTACGAAAGAAGACAGTATCATTGTCCATTCGCCGGTCGGCCTGCCCGGCCGCGCAATCCGTACTCCATTTTCGGACAGAGTGGAAGCCGGAACGGCACCCAAACCCAATCCTGTTGAATGCCAGGGATGCATCGGCCCGGTATGCGACAAAAGCTATTGTATTTTGAAAGCGCTGGAAAATGCGCGCAAAGGTGATATTGAAAACGGCATTGTTTTTGCCGGGTCGAATGTTTGGAAGGTTAACAGTATTATCACGGTCAAAAAACTTATCGCCGAATTGGTCGGAGAAGCCAACGCGATCCTGGCGAAAGAACCATTGATTATCTAAATTCAAAATTGAAAAATCAAAATGGAAAATGACAGATTAAAATTGCAAAATGTCGTATCATTTTAACATTTTACATTGTAATTTTGATCTTTGATTTTTACATTTTTAATTTGAAATATGTTCGAGAACAATAAACTTACAAAACTTTTAAATATCAGGTACCCGATCATCCAGGGAGGCATGGCGGGCGTATCCGAATCGATTTTGGCGGCGGCGGTTTCCAATGCCGGGGGATTGGGGGTGATCGGATCGGGATTTGCTTCCACAGCCTGGCTGGATGAGGAAATTAAAAAAACCAAAGCTTTGACCGACAAACCTTTCGGTGTGAATCTTTTATTGCAAAACCCGAATGTTGCGGAGTTGGTCAAGGTGGTTATCGGCAATAAAGTGCAAGTGGTTTTTACCGGCGGCGGCAATCCTGTGCCGCTGATACCGTTTTTGAAGCAGGCGGGGGTTAAGCTTATTTCGGTAGTGCCGTACGTGCGCTTGGCGGCAAAAATGGAACAAGCGGGTGCTGATGCGGTGGTGGTCGAGGGTCTTGAATCAGGCGGCCATATCGGCGAGAGTACAACTATGTGTTTGGTGCCGCAAGCGAGTTCGGCGGTAAAAAATATCCCGGTAATTGCCGCCGGTGGAATTTGCGGCGGCCGGGAATTTGCGGCGGCGCTTGTTTTGGGCGCCTGTGGCGCGCAGATCGGGACGCGTTTTTTGGCGGCGCGCGAATGCCAAGTGAGCGAAAGCTACAAAAAAGCGGTGCTTGACGCCACCGATGAGGATGTCGTTGTCGTGGCGCGCTTCACCGGCCATCCGGTGCGGATGATAAAAAATAAATTCGTGGAAACGGTGCGCAAAATTGAAGAGAAAAATCCGTTCCCGGAAGAAATAAAATCAGAACGGTTTGCTGGCAACAAAGGGGGAGCGAACGCCGATCTGTCGCCGCTGTTGTGCGGCACTTGCGCGGGCGCGATAAGGGAAATAAAATCCTGCCAGGAAATCATTGATGAAATCGTTGGCGATGCCAAGAAAATATTGTCGTCGTGCTCGGAACTGATGAGCTAGAATCACACAAAATGAAAAAGATTGTTTCAATAATATCGTGGGTTTTCCCGGGGCAATACATCAAACGGATGTTTGTCAAAGAAATCATCGGCCGCGAAAATTTCCCTAAAGGAAATTTCATTTTTGCGGCGAACCACTTGAGCCATATTGATTGGCTGATCGACGGCGCGGTTTTGACGCCGCGCAAATTCACATTCATCGCGCAAGTCGACAAAATGACCGGAATCAAAGGTTTGTTGCGGGATTTGCTCTATTGGTGGGCGCAAGTGATCCCGGTCAACCGCAATGAGCGGGAATCGAAGAAAAGCGCGGCGCTAGCGGCGGAGGCAATGATCAAGAGGGGATATTGTTTGATAATCTATCCGGAAGGCACCCGTTCGCGCGATGGCCAATTGCATGAATTTAAGCCGGGAGTGGCACGGTTGCATTTGGAAACCGGCGTGCCGGTGTTGCCGGTGGCGCATTTTGGAACTTACGAATTGATGCCGCCCGGACAAAAATTCAAAGCGAAAAGGGTTGTTACGGTAAAAATCGGCAAGCCTTTGGATTTTGCCAAAGAAAGGGAGGCGGCAATTTTGCTGGACAAAAAATCGCAAGCGTTTCACGGGCTTTGCCGCGACGTTGCCGGAAAAATAGAAGAGGCGGTGGGGGAACTGTTAAAAGATTAAAATTGAAAAATCAAAATGTAAAATTAAGGTAAAATTTCACGAGAAATTTTAATTTTATAATTTTTAAATTGTCATTTTTCATTTTGATATTTGCATTTTAAATTTTTTTCTATGAATACTTTTGTTTCAACTTTATCGCGGATGGTTATGGGCAAGCCGGTCAGGGAGTTGCTGATAAAAGACATTGAGGGGTGGGAAAATATTCCCAAGGGAAATTTCATCCTGGCTTCCAACCATTTGAGCCATATGGATTGGTTTATGAGCGGGTATATCATTACGCCGCGCAAATTCACTTTCATTGCCCAGGTTGATCAGTATCGGGGTTTTAAAAAAATATGGCGCAACCTGATTTATTTTTACGGAGGCATAATTCCGATCAATCGCAAAAGTGACGATTCCAAAAGGGAAGCAATCGCGACCGCCATAAAAATGCTTGGCCAGGGGTATTGCGTGGTGATATATCCGGAAGGGGGAAGGGCCTATGACGGCGTTATGCGCGAATTTAAATCAGGAGTTGGAAAGCTGCATTTGGACAGCGGCGTGCCCGTGCTGCCGGCGGCGTTTAAAGGTACTCAGGAACTGATGCCGCCCCACGGCCGGCTAAGGTTTAAAAAAGCGGCGTCGATAAATATCGGGAAACCGTTATCTTTCGGTCAGGAAATCGTTGCCGCGGCGAAAATGGACAAAGATTCGCGCCAATACCATGAGTTTTGCGCCGATGTTTCCAAGAGGATTGAAGATGAGGTGAGGAAATTGTTAAAAGAAAATGGAAATTAAAAAAATTCTTATTGCCAACCGGGGAGAGATCGCCTTGCGCATATTGCGGACCTGCCGCGAGATGGGCATTAAAACCGTGGCGCTTTGCCCTCTTCCGGGCCAGGAAAAAAATTTTTTGGAAACATCTCTTGCCGACGAATTCTATTATCTTGAAAAAGAAGGTTCGGCGGGGTATTTGGATAAATCCAAGATCATTGATATCGCTCGCCGGGCAAAAGTCGATGCCATCCATCCGGGCTATGGCTTTTTGTCCGAAAATTGGCAGTTTGCGATGCTTTGCGACCGCAACCGCATCAAATTCATCGGGCCGCATTTCAAAACATTGCGCACTCTCCAAGATAAGATCGAAGCGAAAAAAATCGCGCGCAAGATCGGCATTCCCACGGTTCCGGCTTCGGATCAATCGATAAAAAGCAAAAAAGACCTTATTAAATGGGCGGAACGCATCAAGCCGCCGTTCATTATTAAAGCCCAGCGCGGGGGCGGAGGCATGGGCATCCGGGTGGTGAACGGTCAGATGAATTACGAAGAAATGATGGCTTTGTCGCTGGGAGTCCAGAGGCAGATCGCGGGTGCTTTTGATGATGTTGATTTTTTTCTGGAAAAATATTTGCCCGAAGTGAAGCACATTGAATTCCAGGTTTTGGCTGATGGCCGCAAAGCCGTGCATTTGGGCGAGCGCGAATGTTCCATTCAGCGCCGGTTCCAAAAAATGGTGGAAGAATCGCCTTCAAGTGCGCTGGACGACCGCTTGCGCGCCGAAATGGGCGCGTGGGCGGTGAAAATCGCCGAGCATTTGCGTTACCAGGGCGCGGCGACGATGGAGTTTTTGCTCGATAAGGATAAAAATTATTATTTCATGGAAGTGAATCCCCGGATCCAGGTGGAACATCCGGTAACGGAAGCGGTTACCGGTATCGATATCGTGGAACAGCAAATCAGGATCGCCCAGGGGCAGCAGTTGGCTTTCGGCCAGGATAGTGTTTACCAGAACGGATGGGCCATCGAAGTGCGCGTCAATGCCGAAGATCCGCAAAAAAACTTCATTCCATCGCCCGGCGCGGTAACGAAATATATTCCGCCGCAGGGACAGGGAGTGTTCGTCCATAGTTTTTTGCAGGATGGTCAGGAAATATCTCCTACCTTCGATTCATTATTAGCCAAAATTATCGCCTATGGCAAAGATCGGGAATCGGCGCTAACCAAATTGCGCCGGGCGCTTTCCGAAACCGTGATCGAAGGAGTGACGACAACCATTCCTTTTTTTAAATTGCTTTTGGAAAAAGAAGATTTTAACAGCGGCAACTTTTACACCAATTTCATCGAAAAAAGCGGCATCATACAAGAGCTGATGTTGAAACCCTATTTGCAGAAGAAAATTGTTTGCAATCATAAAGACATTGAGGAACAGACAATCGCTGATATCTCCCGCATTATTTATCAGGAAATAAAAAATTCCGGCGGAGGGCAAAGTTTGGGTCAGCCGATTTCCAAGTGGGTGATAGCAGATCGAACTGAAAAATCAAATGAAATTTAATTTTAACAACCAAGACAAAGCCTATGAAGTAGAAATCATTGATCAAAACGATCAAGTGATGAAAGTTGTCGTTAATGGCAAAGAATTTTTGTATGGCGCGGAGGAGTCGGTGGCGATTGCGGCGGTGCCGCAAGCGGTTTTGCCCAAAAGGGATTTGTCGTCCAAAGAAGTGCGGGCGGTTTTGGCGGGTGTGATCACGAAAATTTGCGTTGCTTGCGGCGATATCGTCAAACCTGGGGAAAAATTACTGACCCTGTCGGCGATGAAGATGGAAAATGAAATTTTATCCGAGTGTGACGGCAAAATCAAAGAGATAAAAGTTGCCGAAGATCAGAGGGTCAAAGAGGGTGATGTTTTGATCGTATTGGTATGATTTTTTTAAAATCTGTAAATCCTTGAGGTCTTGCTTCAGGGTTACAGATTCCGAGGATTCCTTAGGTAACCCGGGAGTAATCTCCTAAGGGGCGCCCCTTTGGTTGACCTGCAGTGTCGAAATACATTTGGAAGATGTATTTTTTACTAGCGAAACTTAAAAATGATTCCGCCGAATACAGATCGGCGGGTTTTCATAATTGAATTTATAGTAATTGGTGCGGAAGATGGCATGTGATATAAGAAATATGATAAAATCAATCGTATGGCGGACAAAAATAATTTCAAAATAATTGCGTTCGATGATTTGAGCTCGACCAGCATGAAGGCAAAAGAACTGGCAGCCGCAGGTGCGGATCCGTGGACAATCATTGTTGCTAAGGAACAAGGCGGGGGGTATGGCCGCAAGGGCGGTGTTTGGTTTTCACCGATTGGCGGATTATATTTTTCAGTTGTCTTGCCTAAAAGCAATGTAGAAGATTTGCAGATTCTGACCATTTTGGCGGCATTTTGCGTTGCCAAGGCCATCAAAGATTTATATGAAAGAGAGCCGTTTGTGAAACTGCCCAATGATGTGTATCTCGGTGGCAAAAAGATTTGCGGCATTCTGACCGAAAATATCATCAGTGGAGAAATAAAATCGTCGGTGATCGGGATTGGTGTTAACACTAACATCGAATCATTTCCCGGAGAGCTTGAGCGCGCAACATCGTTGAAAATTGAATTGGGTCATGAAGTTGACAACAATAGGATTTTGGTGCATACTATAAGCCAGTTGCAGCAAACATTTAAAGCGATCAGCCATTAAAATTTAAAGTTAAAAAATCAAAATGTAAAATGACGATGTAAAATGTAAAATTTTGAATTCAATAATTTTTAACTTTACATTGTCATTTTGATTTTTGATATTTACATTTTTAATTTATCTATTATGAACTTTGAAAAAGAAATTGAACAATTAAATATGAATTTGGCAGGATTGGAAAATTCCGAATCCGTCGAAAAACAGCACCAAAAAGGCAAATTATCGGCGCGGGAGCGGATATTCGCTTTGGTTGACGCCGAAACTTTTGTGGAATTGGACGCGTTTGCCGAGACGCGGTTTTTACAGTTGGGATTGGACAAAAAGAAAACCGCGGGTGACGCGGTGGTCGTTGGTTTTGGCAAGGTGAACAACCGGCCGGTGTGCGTTTTCAGCCAGGATTTCGCGAAAATGGGCGGATCGCTGGGGGAGATGCACGGTAAAAAAATCATTAAAGTAATCGATCAAGCGCGCAGAACCGGATGCCCGGTGATCGGCATTATTGATTCGGGAGGGGCGCGGATACAGGAGGGGATTGCCAGTTTGGACGGTTATGCGGGGATTTTCAATGCTATGGTGAAGGCGTCGGGCGTGGTGCCGCAAATTTCCGTGATCGTGGGCCCGTCCGCCGGCGGCGCGTGCTACGCGCCCGGATTGTCGGATTTTGTTTTCATGGTGGACAATATTTCACAGATGTTCATTACCGGGCCGGAAGTGATCAAAAAAGTCATTGGCGAAGAAGTAACCTTTGATGCCTTGGGCGGCGCCAATGCGCATTGCGCCAAGAGCGGTTGCGCCCAATTCCGTTTCGCGAATGAAAAAGACTGTTTTGGCGGGGTCAAAAAATTGCTGGGATATTTGCCGCAAAACAATATGGATGACGCGCCGCGGTCAAAAAGCATTTTGGCGGAGTTGTTTGAAAAAGAGGACAGCCAAAAGCTTTTGGATATTGTTCCCAGCGAAGAAACGAAGGGCTATGATATGGAAGCGGTGGTCGAAGAAATTGTCGATAAAAATTCATTTTTTGAAATCCAGCCGGAATTCGCGGCCAATGTGATCATCGGCCTGGCGCGTTTGGGCGGTAATGTGATCGGCGTGGTGGCTAACCAGCCCAAAATCATGGCCGGGGTTTTGGATATTGATTCCTCGGATAAAATTGCGCGGTTCGTGCGGTTTTGCGATTCTTTCAATATTTCTTTGGTCAATTTAGTGGATACTTCCGGTTATCTGCCCGGAACCAATCAGGAACATAACGGGATCATCCGTCATGGGGCCAAGGTTTTGTATGCCTATGCCGAAGCCAGCGTGCCTAAGATCAGCGTGATCGTGCGCAAGGCATTCGGCGGGGCCTATATCGCCATGGCAAGCCGTGCGCTGGGTTATGACCGCGTATTGGCGTGGCCCGGGGCGCAAATCGCGGTAATGGGGCCCGAACAGGCGGCCAAAATCATTTACCATCGCGAGATCGCCGAAGCCAAAGACCAAGCCGGGGTTGAGCGAGAGAAAGCCAACCAAATTCGGGAATTCAACAATCCGTTCACCGCGGCCAAATTGGGCCAGGTGGACATGGTGATCAACCCAAAAGACACTCGTTCGATTCTCGTCAAATTGTTGGAATCCCTATTGACCAAGCGTGAAGAAAAAATCGCCAGAAAACACGGGAATACACCATTGTAAAAAATGTTCGAAACCCGAATATCCGAATATTCAAAACAAATTCAATAGAAATGCCAAACAAAATCCAAATTCCAAAAAAAACAAAAATTGCCGCGTGGATTCTATTATCGCTTGCAGCATATGGTACGCTTTTGCTGGCGGCGGTGCTACCAATGATGATTTCATTATTAATCCAACAAATTTTAGTTGGCGATTTATCGAGCACGATATCAACGATAATCGCCATCATTCAATCCGTAGTGGTGGGATTACTTTATTGGGTGGTTCCATCTTTCCTTTTGAAACTTAATGCTCGCATTTGGAAGATAGGGGTTATTTTTCTTGCAGTGATAGTATGCTACAACTTCGCTACTCTTAGCGGCAATCAAAACCATCAAGGATCTTCTTTCGCGATGATGTGGGGGATAATAGCATTAGTATTACTCTATTCAGATAAGAAGAATTATTTTGCGGCGGTGGAGAAGGCGAAAAATAAAACAAATTAAAATGGACAAAATATCAAACAAAATCCAAATACCGGGCAAAACAAAAATTGCTGTTTGGTGGTTTTGCATGATTGCGGCGCTACTCGCAATTAATGGGATGGTAAGCTTTTATTTTGCTGTCAATGAATTCTTTGGCCGTGCTAATTCAAATTGCGGTTCAAGCTGTTATGACGGTCGTTGTGATGAGGTCCTCTGTCTGGAACCCATGACTATTGAGGATATACCAGGTCTGTTTTTTGGGACTGTTTTGTTTGTTGTTTTTTCCTCGCTTATTTTTGTGGCTGCGGTAAAGACAATAAAAGGCAGTAGAATAGCTTGGGGTTTGCTTGTGGGAGTGTTTTTTATGGCGGGTTTTTTATCTTTAATTTCGTCAGTTCGTAATTTTTTAGCGAACCAAATCGATCTTGGCCAGATTACTTTGTTTGTTGCTTTTATTATTCTTATTCCCGTATTTTATTTGTTATTCGATCGGAAAAATTATTTTGCGGCGGTGGAGAAGGTTAAAAAGGGGGATAGTGGCGTGGTTCGACAATAAATTTATTAGTAGCGCATTACTAATAAATGGCGTTTTATTCGTAATGCATTGCTAATCACGGAAATCAAATGAAAATATATAAGGAAAAATTCAAGACGGATCGGAATAATAAGCTTTATTGGGGGAGGGTTCATTTTATTTCGGATGACCGCGGGGCCAAGACCAAGTTGTTTTGGGCGATGTCGTTTGAATATGTGCGGCGTCAGCTTTTGCAGGAAACTTGGAAAGACGAGGATGTTGACCATTTGCTCAATAAGGAAGTGGTGAACCGGGTCAAGGAAACCAAGCGCAAAATTTTTAACCGGCCGGTGAAATTTTCCGTGAACGGCATTGACCAAAAAGAGGATACCGAGTTGATGCTGTATCTGGAAGAAAGGGACAAGATTGACCGACACGGATGACGCGGGCGCGAAATCATTATTTTTGCAATGGCACTCACGCAACTTTTTAAAAGTTTGCGCGGATGGTTTGTCGTTGCAATAGAGTTGGTTGTTTATGGCGAGAAATATCGCAAACTTTTAAAAAGTTGCGAATCATTGTAAAAAGAATGATTTCGCTATTTTTAGAAAAAGAAAAAAATGAAAAAGATTTTGGTGATTTCGATGAAAACCGGATGGGGGCATATCAAAGCCGCGCAAGCGCTGGAAGAATATGCCAAAATTAACTTGCCTGATATTAAGATCAACCACGTCGATCTTTGCGAAATCGAACCGGGTTTGGGCAAATTCCTTGAAGTTTTCTATGATATTACCAACGACCATTTGCCGACGGTGTGGGGCGCGGTTTATTCTACATTCGATACGGGGCCGGTTTCTGTGGCTTTCCGCAAGGCGACCGGTTTTCAACGGTTATTCCGGCGCCGCATCCGGAGTTATTTCCGGCGGCAAGCGGTTGATGGAGTGATTTTTACCAATGTCATTCCGGCGCCGATAGTGGCGCCGGTTTGCCGCGAAGTTTTTCCGCAGATTCCCTTGGCGGTGGTGGTTACCGATTATCACGGCCATTCTTATTACAATGTACCGCCAATTGACCGTTATTTCGTGGCGATTCCCGAAGTCAAAAATGATTTGATCCGGGTGGGTATTGATGAGCGGAAAATTTCCGTTACCGGCATTCCGGTAAGCCAAAAATTCCATAACGATTATAATTCGGGAAATCTGAAGCGCAAACTCGGTTTTGGAAATAATTATAAAACAATCTTGTTTGTCAGCCGGCTATCGAAAGACTTTGTGTTGCCGACGATAGCAGGCCTGTTGGCGATGGATCCGAAAATAAATTTGGTGATGGTTTGCGGCGGCAATAACAAACTTTATAAAAAAATAAAAGAAGAAATCAGACCGCGGGATAATTTCAAGCTATTGAACTGGACCAACCGGGTTGATGAGTATATGAAAATTTCCGATATTGTTATCAGTAAGCCTGGGGGATTGGTGATTTCCGAATGTTTGGCGCTCGATAAAAAGATAATCATGACGGATCCGATTCCGGGCCAGGAAGAGCGCAATGCTGAATTTATGGCCAAATACGGTTATGGGAAATTGGCGCTTGCCCCCGATGAAATCATTGAGGCGGTTAGCCAAGTATTATCTATGTCTAAAACCGGCGCAAAAACAGTGCGGCCAAATTCCTGCGCGGAAATTTTAAAATATTTCGAGTAATATGGCTGATAAGAAAATTATTTGTTTCGATGTTGACGGAACATTGGTTGATAATAAACATCGTTTGTCACGCTTATTGGAGGATTGGGATGTTCGATTGAGGAAGTGCTTTCGATCTATAATGGCGCGATGGCCGGGGAAATATCTTTTCCGGAGGGGGAGAAAAAGGTTAGTGAAATAATCAAGTCCAGCGGCAAGGCGACGAAAAGTTCCATTGAAAAAATATTAGGGAAGGACCCGATCAAGGCGGAAGCTTTTGGAGTTGCGGAATACCTTAAGAATATCGGTTACGATATTTGGTTGGTTTCGGGTGCAATTGATATTTGGGTCGCCGCAGTGGCTAAAAAAATTGGCGCGGCCGGATTTTACGCGCATTCTTCGCTTGAATTCGATGATCAAGGCATGTTTGTTAAGATCAACTATAGCGGCGATCAGAATCCATGGAAAGCGAAAATCGTGCAAAAAATTGCCGCGGATAACGGAATTCCAGTAGTTGGTATAATTTTTGTCGGTGATGGCGCCAACGATATCGAGGCGTTTAAATTGACTGGGCGCGGGGTCGCGGTTTATCCGTATGATAAAGGCTTGGAAGATGTTGCGTGGAAAAAAATAAAATCATTATCAGAAATCAAGGATATATTACAATAATCAAAAGGTCGGGTATCATTAAATTCATTGGTTTTTAAAAATATGAAACTTAATTGGCTCGACATCGCTGCTCTCTCGTTGGTAATTATAGGCGGATTGAATTGGGGATTGTTCGGACTTTTCGGATATGATCTGGTGGCGCAGCTGTTTGCTTTTTCGCCGGTAATCGCCAAAATTGTTTATGATCTGGTGGGTTTGGCGGCGGTTTACTTGGCGATCATCGCTCCCAAACTTGTCCGCCAGTAGAATTTTGATTGTACGCAAAAAACAGCCGCAAGCGGCTGTTTTTTTATAAGGACATTTTTTTAGCAATTTCCCCGTTCGAGAAGGCGGATGCCAAGCTTGATGATTCTACCGTCGCGCATGACCGTCATGGGAATTTCATCGCCGACTTTGCAATCTTGTAAAATGTCGGTAAGCAGCCGTTCGTTGGAAATTTTTTGGCCGTCGAATTCAAGGACGATATCGTATTCTTTCAATCCGGCCAGATCCGCGGCGCTTCCCTTGATGACTGCCGGTTCTCCGAAGGTTTCGCGGACAACCAGCGCGCCGTAATCGACGGGCAGTTTGTTCGCTTGGGCGATTTCGGGATTCAGGATTACGTAGCGGATGCCCATGAATGGCCGTTTCAATTTGCCGTATTTGAGCACTTCATCGAACATCTTTTTGGCGTAATTTATGGGGATGGCAAAGCCAAGATTTTGCGCGCCCATGACCATGGCGGTATTAATGCCGATAGCTTGCGCTTTCATGTTGACCAATGGTCCACCCGAATTGCCTGGGTTGATCGCGGCGTCGGTCTGGATGAGGCCGCGAAGGCTTGTTTCCTGCATTTTGCTGCCGCCATATGCGGTTATTTTGCGGCTTAATCCCGAAACAATCCCAGCCGAAAGGGTATCGTCGAATTCACCCATGGGATTTCCCACTGCCAGGACTTCTTCGCCAAGCTGGATGCCGGCAGAATTGCCCATTTTCAAGCAGGACAAACCGGTTTCTTCGATTTTTAAAATTGCCACGTCGATTAATGGATCTTTTGCCAAAACCTGGCAGGAGTATTTATGTTCCGGATCGACGATCGCGGTATAGCTGGCGTCGACATCATCAACCACGTGCGAACAAGTGAGGATGTAGCCGTCCGATGATATGATGAATCCGGAACCGCCGCCGATTTTGGTTTTTTCCCTTGAATTATTGATCTTCGGAATCACGGTTTGCTGGTCGCCCAGCGGCACGAAATAAAAGCCTTCCACTTTGGAAACGTCTTTTGAGACAACGATGGTGATGACTGCCGGGCAGACTTTCTTGGCCACCGAAACGATTGGTGATCGGGGGGTGTTTTGTTTTGGCATGATTGAAGCGCAAAGCGTAAAGTAAAAAAACACGATTATTGCTTTGAATTTTTCGCTTTAAGTTTTACGCTTATTCTACCATCTAATTTCGTTGCCAACAAGCGATTTTCTTGCTAAACTTTGAAAGTGCAAAGCTTAAAGCGAAAAGCGTAAAGTAAAACGCCGCATTTTTGTTTTAAGTTTTTCGCTTTAAGCTCTGCGCTTTTACCGCCCCTATAGTTCAATGGACAGAACGAGAGACTCCTAAGCTCTAGATCCAGGTCCGATTCCTGGCAGGGGCACTGCTTCGCCAAGGCTACGCAGTGCAGGCACTTTCAAGGTAATATTATATAAAAAGCGTAAGAAATCACTTAACCACGCGAAGCAGTGCCCTTCGAAGCTTTAGCGTAGTAGGGAAAAGTTCGCCAAGGCTACGCAGTGCAGGCACTTTCAAAGGAAAATTTCATATTAGTATTTTTGGTTGCAAAATAGCGGATTTATTGTAATATCGAAATATTAAGGGCCTGTAGTATAGTGGTATCACGCCTCCATGGCATGGAGGTAATCGGAGTCCGATTCTCCGCAGGTCCACGTTTTAAGCCGCCTTAGGGCGGTTTTTTGTTAACTTAAAAGTTATCCACAGAAACAGCACACCTATTTTTGTAATATTTTATCTCTAAAAAAGATAAAAGTAATTATTTTATCTTCCAACCTGTGGAAAACTATTATACAAGTGTGGATTATGCTTATTTCTAACCATATTTAAAATTATTTTAATCAATTGCGCAGTGATTTTGTATTTGTTAAGATAAAATAAGATAAAAATACTATGAAACAAAAATCTCCGGAAATATTGCCCGTTCCTAAAAAAAAGCGCAGCTGCGCTTATCCAATGCTTTCTTTGCCGCAAGCCATCGTGGCGGCCAAATCGCTTTGCGACAATTTCGGCGAAGGGCCGTATTTGCGCGCGAGCGCGGCGAAGGGAATGGGTTATTCTTCTTTTTCCGGCGCGGCATCGAGCAAGATCGGATCGCTGGTGCATTTTGGTTTGTTGGTGCGCGCCGGAGGCATGTATTCGATCGCGCCGCTGGCTAAAAAATGTTTTTCTTACCCGGAAGAGGGCAGCCGGGAAGCGATTGTTGATTCGGCGCAAAAACCGGTGCTATACCGCAGCCTTTTTAATCGGTTTTCAAACAAGGCTTTGCCAGAGAAGCTGGAAGTGATTTTGGCCGCGGATTATGGAATCACGCAAAAAGCCGCGGCGGGCGCCGCGGCCAATTTCATTGCCACGCTTGAGTTTTCGGGTTTATTGAAAGATGGCCGGTTGCTTTTGCCGGAAGCGGAGATTGCCATTGGCGAGAATTTGCGGATCAATGGTTCTTTGGCGGAAAAAAAAGAGCGTTCCGGCATCTGCGAAATGATAGCCGTTAAATTATCTTCGGGGATTGAGATTTCGTTTCCGGAATATATGTCTTACCGGTTATCGATGGGAGAATTCGCGGGCGAAATAAAATCTTTGGATGGAAAGGCAATGGGGGGCGATTGATTGCCGAATGGTCATTTTTTTTGATATACGAATAAAGTTTCAAAATCCGGAGTACCGTTTTTTTTGGGGCAAGTGACGATTTTTTTTATCGGTTTCCAGGCGGGAAATTTTGAAGTGTTGGTGATTACGATCGCGCCGGGTTTCAATTCTTTCCGCAGTTTTTCTTCCAGCGGCGGCATTAAATCGTACCAGAGGTAAGTATAAACGATGTCGGCGTCCCGCAAATCTACATCGAAAATATTTTTTTCCATAAAATCGGCATTGCGGCGTAAAACCAGCGCCCTGGCTCGGGCAAAGAAAATCCTTATGGGATCGTTATCTATGGCGCGCACCTTGATCGCGGGGAATTTTTTTTGGATGCGCATTGCCAGTGCTCCGCGCGCGCAACCCAGATCGTAGAAAACTCGCACGGTTTTATGTTCGGAGATTATTTTTTCGATGCTTTTTGTTGCTCTTCTGCTAGTGGGAAGATCGTGCCCGCGCGCAATGGAATCAATCATTAAAATGATCAGCAATACGAGAAAACCAACCATTCCAAAAAAAACCACATACACGGCCGCGTAAATTATCATGTTCATAAATAATATTTAAAAAACATATCCGCCAGCGCTTTTGCCGGATCGGTGGGCGTTCCTGACGACGGGAAATGGTGCAATTCGATGCAGGGGGCGCTATTCAATTCCAGCACCGCGCAAGCCTGGCTTTCCCAGGGCGCGGCGATGTTTGCCGCCAGGAAATCGATGCCGGTTATCCGGATGTCGAAAAACCGCGCCAGTTCGCGGAACAATTTCAGGTTGTCTTCATGGACTTGCGGCGTCACTTCGACGAGATCACCCCCCAATTTTAAGAAGGGGTCGTTTTGCAGGAACACGGTTTCTTCTTTCGCGGGAACCGTTTCATAATTGTATCCTTTCGCCGCCAACAAAACTTGGGTCGTTTCGTTTTCGACGATTTTGTAGAGAGTGAATTGTTTTTGGCGCGGTTCCCCCCGCCGCGGATCAAGGTTTTTTTTGTCGATTAGCGCGCGTATCGTCGAAACGCCGTCGCCAATAACGTTTGCCGCCACTTGCCGCACGCACGCGACAAAATTAAAATCAATTACCGTTGCCCGGAAGACGGAAGTATTAGGAATGAATTTTTCCACAATGAACGCCGGGGAATAGGCGATCGCGTGGCGAATCGCTTTTTCGAGCTGGATTTTATTTTGTATGTTTGTGGTTACATGGCGGCTCACGGAACCGCTTCTTGGTTTGACGACGAGCGGAAAGCCTATTTCTTGGCCATATCGGAGTGCTCTTGTTTTTTGCCAAAACCAAAATAATCGGCCCTCGGCGACCGGAAAACCTCCTTTTTGCAATGGCGCTTGGCCGACTCTTTATCGTCGACGATGTCGGTTGCGTATTTGCTCGCGAATCCGGCCGTCGGCAGCATTTCAAAGCGGAAAGTTTTGCCGTTGATTTCCGTTTTGAAATGGTTGGTGAACCCCGATGCTGTCCGCAGAGAATGGAAAGAAGCGCCTCGTTTTCTCATTTCTTCGATGAAGCAAGCGGAGCGAAGCTGGATGTCGGAGGCGGTAAAATCAGCGCGGTATTCCGCAAGTTTTGTTGAAAGAAAAAATTTTTCAAGTAAAACATCGAAAGCAGCTTCAATTTTTCGCGGCAATTTCAACGGCGGTAATATCCGGTCGTTTAATTCATCAAGCCAGGTGTTTAGGTGGGAAATATCCGATTGTCCGCATTCTTTGCATATTTTCCTTTTCATGATCTTGATTTTACCATCTTTTTGGTTTTGCGCGAATTTGAATATTTTAACAATAGTTTGGTTTGTCAATGGGTTTTTTTTTGATATTCTAATATCATGAGTAAAAATTTTTTAATTGCTGCAGTTGTTTGTTTTTTCGCGGTTGCTTTGCCGGTTTCGGCGCATTTGCCTTATTTGGAAGGTGACAAGGAAGAGACGGTTGTTGCCGATCCGGAAGTTTCCAGGGCTTATTATGGCTGGCTTTCGCGCCGGCCGGCGGCTTATTTGATTGATTCGCGCCAGCCGTTTTCGCTTTATTTGAATCTGCTCGCGCCCCAGATTGAGAACGCGCGATTGGATTTTTCAATGAAAATTTATAAAGATGGTGATTTGCTGGAAACGCGGAGCGGCGCAGACGCTTTCTGGCAGGTTGATTACGAACCGTTTGCCAATGATTATTATCTTAAAGGGCCGGAATACGAAGCGCAAATGCCGGCGGGAAATTATGAAATCGAAATTTATAATTCGGGTAACAGCGGCAATTATGTTTTGGCGGTTGGCAAAAAAGAGGATCTGTCGTTTGGCCAGTTTTTGCGGACTTTGGCGGTTTTGCCGCAAGTGAAGCAGGAATTTTGGGGTAAGCCCATCTGGCAAGCTTATAATAATTTTATCGGCTTGGCGGCGTTTATTTTGCTGGTATTTTCGTTGGTTGCGATTTATTTTATAGTTTCATTCGTAAATAATCACCGGTTAAAAATAAAATTGGATGATGAATACAAAAATAACCGGAGCACTAGGGGAGCGGATCGCCGCGGATCATTTGCGGAGAAATGGTTATAGGATTTTGGGAACGAATTTTTTTCTGCGCGCGGCCCATGGCCCTAAAATCGCCGAAATCGATATTATCGCAAAAAAACGCGATTGTTTCGCGTTTGTTGAAGTGAAAACCATCCGCGCCAACAGCAAATACCTGGCGCAGGATAAAGTCAATGAAACCAAAAAATGGAAGATCGCCAAAGCTGCGGAAAGGTGGCTGATCAAAAATAAAATCCCCTTAGATTCAAAATGGCAGATCGACGTGATCGCCATCGAACTGCTGCCCGATGACCGCCCGATATTAATGCAAAAACTCCTCGGCCCCAAATTTAAACTTTCCCATTTTGAAAATGTATCCAGCTATTGACGGGTAAAGCGAAAGACACTATTATTAATTTATGGAGTATATTCCATAAATTTCAATTTTGATCGATTTCGTCAAATTTATGCTTAAAATTGCTCGTTATTTGGAAGAAAAAATTTTAGAAAACCTTAATAAGAGGAAAATTTTAATTATTTACGGTGCCCGACAAACTGGTAAAACCACGCTGGTTAGGACTATTTTAAAACGATTTGAGAATAGTTTTTATTTGAATGGCGATTTGACCGACGATCAGGATAAATTAAAAGAAACATCGCTGGCGATGTTGGAGCAGTTCAAAAATTACGATTTATTGGTGATTGATGAAGCGCAAAGAATAAAAGATATCGGAATAAAATTAAAAGTAATTTTTGATGCCTTGCCGGAACTGAAAATTATCGCCACTGGTTCTTCGGCGTTTGAGCTTTCCAACGTCGTCAATGAACCGCTTACCGGCCGGTATTTTTCGTTTACGCTGTATCCAATTTCATTTGCCGAGGCTGACAAGTCAAGCAAATTCAATTTGGAACAATTGGTCTACGGCTCTTATCCTGAAGTGGTGATGACGCCGGATGCAAAAACAAAAGAGGTTATTATTAAAAATATTGCTTCAAATTATCTTTTCAAGGATGTTTTGAATATTGAATATATAAAAAATGCCCGTTCTTTAGAGCATTTGTTAAAAGCTTTAGCATTGCAAATCGGCGGGCAAGTTTCCACTACCGAGCTGGCCGATACGCTTGATATCGATGCCAAAACGGTTTTGAGTTATCTTGATATTTTGCGCAAATTGCACATTGTTTTTCCGTTGCCGCCTTATTTTTCAAATAAGCGCAAATCAATTTCCAAGATGAGGAAATATTTTTTTTATGATTTGGGAATCCGCAACGCGGTAATCAGCGACTTCACTCCGATTGGCGAAAGAAATGATGCTGGTCAGTTATGGGAGAATTTTTGCATTGTCGAGCGGATGAAGAGGAGCGATAATCTTTCCCGCGCCGCCGAATATTATTTTTGGCGGTCGTACCAAGGCGAAGAAATTGACCTGATTGAAACCGAAAATCGTGCCGTGGGCGGGTTTGAATTTAAGTGGGCAAAAACGGCCTACCTTCCTAAAATCGAAAAAATTTACAAAGAAGATCTATCCGGCCAAGGCGATTTGCAAATCATTTCAAGAGATAATTTCAAGCCTTTTTTGGCGGTTTAAAGATCAAGGGCTCCAAAAACTCCGCGACCCTAAATTCAAACTTTCCCATTTCCAAAATGTTGCCATCTATTGACTTTGTTTAGATTTTATGTTTAACAATGTATTGTACAGGAGGTATGATGAAGGTAGTTTTAGGCGAAGACTACGTCTTAAACGAAGAAATTCGCGGTAAGACTTACCCAATGGGGCGATGGAAAAAAATTCCCGCAAAAAGTTCTTTTGAATTTTGCGCAAATTGTCACAATCGTGATCTTATTGCGGTTGTAATGACAACTCAAGAACAGAGGCGGAAAACTTATTTTGTTTTGCGCAGGGAGGTCGAGAGGGCGGGCATAGTCTCGCAAAAAAAGGAATAAAGTGAAATTTATCCTTATTTTTTTATAAAAAGCGTTTTCAGCTTCGTTAAGGAGCGGAAGGGGTGGTCGATGGCTTTTTGGAGGAAAGAGGCTTGGCGGCCGCTTGCCGCGCCTTTTTTTTGTTTGATTGCGCTGATGACTTGCGCGGCGGTCAGGTCGGGGGAATAATCCAATGGCAATTCCAGCCAGGTTTTTCCGATGAAATGATTGGTGAAATGCGCGTCAGAACCGGCGGTGAAGGCGAGGTTGTGCTTTTCAGCGAAAATTTCGGCGGTTTCGTTGCCCGCGAAAACCGAAGCGTTTAGGATTTCCACGCCGTCAATTTGTTTCGCGTAATCTTCCAAATTATCCGTGAAGCCGCACCACAAACCAAAAGGATGAGCGGCGACCGCGATGCCGCCTTGGGCATGGATCCGATCAATGGCGTTTTGGGCGGGGATATGGTCGGGGATCGGTTCTTTGATGTTCAATCCCAGAATATCGCCGGATTTGGATTTAACTTCTTCGGAGATTATAATGAGAATAGGCAGGGAATTTTTTCTGGCGTAGGCGGCGGCTTCAAGCGAACCGCTGATGTTGCCGTGGTCGGCAATGGCAATGCATTGGAGGCCGCGCCTTAACGCGAGATCAACGATTTTTTTGGGATTTGCCAGGCTGTCAAACGAATATTTGCTGTGGATATGCAGGTCGCATTTGATCATAATATTGAAATTTTAGCACATAGTTGTATTGTAGCAATAAACGATAGCCGAATATGGAATTTGATCTGATTTTTTTAATTTCGTGTTTTTATTTCTTTTTGCCGGCGTATTTTGCGAACATGACGCCGCCTTTGGTTAGAAATGCCAAGATTTTTGATTTTTTGGCCAAACCGGTTGATTTCGGCGAAAATCTTTGGGGCAAGAGGATATTCGGTGACCATAAAACTTGGCGGGGCTTGGTTTGCGCGATCGCGGTCGGGGCGGGAGTGGCATTGCTTCAATGGTGGCTGTACCGGTTCTCTTGGGCGATGGAGCTGTCGCTTTTGGATTATAAATCGGTGAATTTGTGGGCGTTTGCGCTGCTGCTTTCCGGCGGGGCGATGGCCGGGGATTTGGCGGCGGCATTCGTCAAGCGCCGCATCGGTTTGGCACCGGGAGCTTCGTTTATGCCTTGGGATCAGACCAATTATGTCATCGGCAGTTTTGTTTTTTTGGCGCCGTATATCCGGCCATATATGGAAAAAGATCTGATCGTGTGGGGAACGGTTTTTTTAATGACTTTTTTTATCCATTTGCTTTTCAACCGGTTCGGCTATGACCTTGGTTTACATAAAGCAAAATGGTGATTAAAAATTTCAAAATCCAAAGTCCAAATTTCAAACAAAATCCCAAATCCAAAGCTCAAGGAATGAATTAAGCTTGATATTTGAATTTCAGGTTTTGTTTGACATTTGGATTTTGAGCTTTGAACTTAAACGCGATGTTTCAGGATACTTTGGATTATATTGTCGACCGGTTTTCCGGCACTGCTTTCGACCTCGTTTCCGCGGCGGTGATCTGTTTGTTCGGGTGGTATTTCGCCTATGCCATCGGCAATAAGGCGGCGGAGGTGTTTTCGCGTTCCCGGCTGAACCAGGCCATCAAGCGCTTGGGATGGGATGATCCGGTTTCGCGCGTTTACCGCGGCGGCAGCGTCGCCGATTTTTTCGGCAAAGTGGTGGAAGTTTGGATACTGCTGTTTTTTCTGATGGTGGGCGCAGGAATATTGCAATTGGCGCAATTGGGCCAGCTGATCGGTTCCGCGGTGGCTTATTTTTTCAATATTTTTGCCGCTTTTCTGATTTTGGCGGTGGCGGTGTTCTTGGTTGATTTTTCGCAAAGAAAATTAAGCGTTTTCCTGGAAAAAGAAAAATTCGCGTATTCGCGTTTTATTATGAAATTATCATCGGGAACGACTTGGACGCTGACGATACTGGCGGTATTGTACCAGTTGAAGATCGTGGCGCCTTTGGTTTTGGCGGTTTTCATCGGCATTGTGCTGATGATTTCTTTGGCGGTGGGCGTGG
>JBAYLX010000008.1:0-23082 GCA_041663885.1 Minisyncoccota bacterium
AAATGTCAAAACTGAATTTAATGGATTAAAAGTTTTTAGATTTAACATCAGGTTTTGAGATTTGGGATTTGACATTTAAGATAAAACATATGGATTACAAAGACGTTATTAAAAAAAATCAGCCGGAGTTTGATAAGGCGTTGGCGTACCTTGATAGGGAGTTGGCCAAGATCCACACGGGACGGGCGAGCGCGTCGATTATTGAGGATATGGTGATCGAGTGTTTTGGCGAGAAGTTTCCGTTAAAACAGCTGGCGATGATTTCCGTGCCCGAGGCGCGCCAGATCGTGGTCCAGCCCTGGGACAAGTCCTATTTTGAACCGATACAAAAGGCGCTGGCGGCATCGCAATTGGGTCTTTCGCCGGCGGCAGAGGGAGCGGTGATCCGCATCACGATGCCGGATCTGACCAGCGAATACCGCCAGAGCCTGGTTAAAGTTATTGCCAAGATTCAGGAGGACACGCGCCAGGCGATCCGCCGCGTGCGCGACGAGGCGTGGTCACAGGTGCAGAGATTGGAACGCGAAGGCGAAGTGCGCGAGGATGACAAATTCCGGGCCAAAGACGAACTGCAAAAAGTCATTGACAACTACGGGAAAAAGATCGACGAATCCGGAGATAGGAAGAAGAAGGAAATTTCTGAATAAAATTTTCAATTTTCAATTTCCAATTTTCATTGAATTTTCAATAAACCAATGTATCAAACGAAATGCAGATGTATTTTTTGCATTTGTTTGGCACATTGTAATTTGGAACATTTATTGGAAATTGAAAATTGATACTTGAAAATTATAAAATGATCTTAACTATTCTGCTTGTTTTTTTCAGCTTGATCGGGTTGATAATCCTCCATGAACTGGGGCATTTTGCGTTCGCGCGCAAATTCGGCGTCAGGGTCGAAGAGTTCGGCATTTTTCTGCCGCCGCGGCTTTGGGGCAAGAAAATCGGCGAAACGGTCTATTCAATAAATTTGATACCGGCGGGCGCTTTTGTGAAATTACAAGGGGAGGATAGCGCCGAGAGGAACGATCCGCGGAGTTTCGGTTCCAAGCCGATCTGGCAGCGGGCGCTGATCATTGCCGCGGGCGTGATTTCATTTTGGCTGGTGGCGGTAATAATCTACAGCTTTGTTTTCATGTCGGGCGCGGTGGAACAGGTTGAGGATGATGATCCGGCGCAGAACGCGATCGTTCAGATATTGTCGGTTTCAAAGGATTCGCCGGCGCTTGCCGCGGGCTTGCAAATGGGGGATATTATCAAAAGTATTGCTTTAAAGATTAGTCCGAATCAAACTTTATCGACCGATAAAGTGGCTCAAGTCCAGGACTTCACCAACGAGCACAAGGGCCAGGAAATAACGTTGGCGATCCGCCGCGGTACGCAGGATTTGGAAATTATGGTGACGCCGCGCGCTAATCCGCCGGCGGGAGAGGGAGCGATGGGGATCGCTTTGATGCGGGTGGCGCAAAAAACTTATGTCTGGTGGCAGGCGATTGGCAACGGATTTGTGGCAACGTGGCGCATGACGGTCGGGGTTTTCGACGGCTGGGGGCAGATTATCGGCCAACTGGTCAACCGCCAAGGTTTGCCGCCAGGGGCGCAAATGGTGGGCCCGGTGGGGATTGTGGATTTGATGGCCAAACAGGCCGAAATGGGGATGAGCTATTATTTGCAATTCGTCGCGATGATCTCGGTTTATCTGGCGGTGTTCAACGCGCTGCCGATACCTGCGCTGGATGGCGGGCGGTTGATGTTTTTGTTGATCGAGGCGGTCCGCCGCAAGCCGGTTTCGGAAAAGATTGAGCAGTCTTTGACGATGGTATTTTTTATGGGGCTGATGCTGTTCGCGGTTATTGTTACGGTACAGGATGTGATGAGGCTGTTTTGAGCTTAATTTGGTTTACAAAAAAGACGAATCGAAGTAATATGGGTTGACCGGACCGAAAAACGGCCGATGAAAAATAACTTTGGATTTTCAACCAAAGAAGAAACATACGGGTATGATGTTTTGGCAAAAATTCGCAAAACTTTTTTCCGAGGATATGGCCATTGATCTGGGCACGGCCAATTCGGTAGTCTACGTGCAGGGGCGGGGGATTGTCATGTTCGAGCCTTCGGTGGTGGCGGTCAACCAGAAAACCGGCCAGATTTTGGCAGTGGGCGAGGAAGCAAAAAAGATGGTGGGACGCACACCCTCGCATATCACGGCGGTGCGGCCGATGCGCCAAGGCGTTATTTCCGATTTTGAAGTTACCGAGCAGATGCTCCGCTATTTCATTGAAAAATCCCGCAAAAGGCGATTGATTTTCAATATGCGACCGCGGATAATCGTGGGCGTGCCGGTGGGGGTGACCGAGGTTGAAAAAAAAGCTGTGATTGACGCGGGGCGGTCTGCCGGCGCCCGCGAAGTTTTTCTGATTGAAGAACCGATGGCTTCGGCGATTGGCATCCGCTTGCCGGTGCAGGAAGCGCAGGGGAGCTTTGTGGTTGATCTGGGCGGCGGCACCACCGAGATCGCGGTGATATCGCTGGGCGGGATCGTCTTGGGCAAGAGCCTGCGGATTGCCGGCGACAAGCTTTGCGAGGACATCATGCAATTCGTCCAGGAAGAATATAAATTGCTGATCGGCGAAAGGATGGCGGAAAATATCAAGATCGGCATCGGACTGGCCTATTCATCCGAAAACAATGCCGCGGCAAAGACAGGGGCGGCGGGCGCCAAAAAGGAAAAAGCGCCCAAGCGCGATTTCAAGATGCGCGGCCGGAATCTGGTGACGGGATTGCCCGAAGAGATCGTTATTTCTGAAGATGAGATTCGGCGCGCGATTGATAAGTCGGTGCGCCAGATCGTAAATGAAATCAAGCTGGCGATTGAGGAAACCCCGCCGGAGTTGATTGCCGATATTATGCACAACGGGATATATCTTTGCGGCGGCGGCAGCCAGTTGCGCGGATTGGATGAACTGATCGCCAAAGAAACGCGCATGCCGGTGAAAACCGTGGAAGACCCGAAAACCAGCGTGGTGCGCGGCGCAGGTATGGTGCTGGAAAACCTGGACCAGCTCCGCGAAGTCCTGATCGAAACCAAGGAACTGGAACCGCCCCGGTAGCTTCGCCAATTTTCAAATTACAATTTTCAATTTTCAAACAGAATACGGAAATCAAAACGCCCCGCAAGTGCGGGGCGGTGTTGTAAATAAAAAATACGAAGATCAACTGCTTTCACCTCCTCTGATTGAAATTAGGGGTTGTTGGTCTTCGATGTGTGGAATGTTTTCCTTATCTCCTACCCAAGGTGCTGCTTCTCTTTGGCGAGTCCATGTAGTCATTCTTCGTCCTCCGTTTGATTATTATCAATTTTTTTTGTGTTTTTGTCAAGATTAACAAAGGCTGGGATTTGGGGTATTATGAATTAATGAATTTAGTTTGGAAATTGGTTATTGGATATTTTTTGAAAATTGAAAATTGGAATTTGAAAATTAATTTTGTAATCAAAATTGCACTCATATGATCTCAAAAGAAGAAATACAACATATTGCCAAATTGGCACGGTTGGGGTTGAGCGATAACGATATTGCCAAATACCAAAAAGAGCTTTCGGCGATTTTGGGTTATGTTGACAAGCTCAAAGAAGTGGATGTCGAGGGCGTGAAGCCGTTCACGCATTCGGTGGATATTTCCAATGTTTTGCGTTTGGATGAAAAAATCGAGAGGACCGCCGAAGATTCCGGCAAGCTCAAAAAACAGATGCCCCAAACAAAAAACGAATATTTGAAAGTGAGATCGGTGTTTTGATATTTTATTTGATCAACATTCCCATGGAATTAATAAATTATACAATCGAAGAAGCGCACAAAGGATTGGCGGCAAAGGAGTTTTCCGCGCAAGAATTGGCGGAGGCGTATCTGGACAAGATCGAAAAAGAAAACGATAAGATTTTCGCCTACTTGAGCACTTCGCGCGATTTGGCGGTGGAACAAGCCGAGGCGGTTGACAAAAAAATCAAAAAAGGGGAAAAGATCGGCCTGCTGGCCGGAATCCCGCTGGCAATCAAGGATATTATTATGATTGACGGATTGAAATGCACCGCGGCGTCGAAGATGCTGGAAAACTATGTCGCGCCGTATGACGCGACAGTGATAAAAAAATTGAAAAGCCAGGATGCGGTGTTTTTGGGAAAAACCAATCTGGATGAATTCGCGATGGGAAGTTCCAATGAAAATTCCGCGTTCGGGGTCGTGCATAATCCCATTGATCTGGAGCGGGTTCCGGGAGGATCTTCGGGCGGTTCGGCGGCCGCGGTGGCCGCGAACCAGTGCGTAGCGGCTTTGGGTACGGATACGGGCGGATCGATTCGTTTGCCGGCATGCTTTTGCGGGTTGGTTGGTTTGAAGCCCACCTATGGCGCGGTTTCCCGTTATGGAGCGATTGCCTATGCTTCGTCGCTGGATCAGATCGGTCCGTTGGCCAAAACCGTCGAAGACGCGCAAATTGTTTTCGACGCGATCAAGGGAAGCGATCCGATGGATGGAACCTCCGTCGACAGCCTGCAGGCGAGCATAAAAAAAAGCAAATACCGCGTGGGCGTGCCCAAGGAATATTTCATTAAAGGAATGGATCCGGAAGTTGAAACATTAATTCGGAAAAAGATCAGTGAGTTTGAAAAACAAGGAAACGAAGTGGTGGAAATCAGCCTGCCGCACACCGAATACGCTTTGGCGTGTTACTATATAATCGTCAGCTCGGAAGCCAGCGCCAATCTGGCGAGATTCGATGGCATCCGGTACGGATTTTCTTCGCGCCCGGCGAAAGATCTTGCCGGCATTTATCTGGAAAGCCGCGGCCAAGGTTTTGGCGCTGAAGTGCGCCGCAAAATAATGCTGGGAACATACGTGCTTTCGGCGGGGTACTATGATGCTTATTATGTGCGAGGGCAAAAAGTGCGCACTTTGATCAAGCAGGACTTTGACCGCGCGTTTGAGGATGTTGACGCGATTATCGCGCCGGTTTCGCCGACGCTGCCGTTCAAGATTGGCGCGAATACGGACGATCCTTTGCAAATGTATCTCGCGGATATTTTCACGATTTCGATAAATTTGGCCGGAGTCCCGTCGCTGGCAGTGCCGTGCGGATACGCCAAAGGTTTGCCCGTTGGTTTGCAGGTGATCGGAAAGCATTTCGATGAAGCGACGCTGTTTGAGGTCGGGAAAGCAATGCAAAATTAAATTTAGTTATCTATGGACATTAGCGCTCTTGAAAAAGTTATATTTCCGCCGGAAACTGGCGCTTTTTTGGCGGCTAAAATCTTTTTCATCCTTTTTGACCTTGGCGTTATCGCGTTCATTATTTATGTTTGGGTAACAACGATTTACTTAAGACGGCTTTGGATCATTGACCTCGTGGAATTTTTTACGTATCGTTCGTTTACTTCCCGCGCAATTGATAACGATTGGATTAAAATTAAAAAACGCCTTCTTACCCAGAGAGGGGTTGAATTCAAATTGGCGGTTGTTGACGCTGATCTCCTAGTTAACGATGTGCTGACACGCGCGGGATACGAGGGGAAGACGCTGGCCGACAAGTTACAAAAGCGCCCGGATATTTTTTCCGACCCGGAAGCGATGATCGAAGCCGACTGGGCCTATCAAAATATTGTTAACGATTCAAAATTCAGTTTGGATTATCCGCAGGCAAAAAAAATAATTTTGACATTTGAACAATGCCTGAAGGATGTTGCGGCGTTCAGGGACAAGTAACCAGACGGCAAGTTGACCTGGGGCAATATTTAGTGTACAATTAACGCGTGAATCAGGGGTTCCGAAATATTCTTTTTTAAAAGATATTTTTACATTGCGGGGTAGAGAAGTAGTATCTCACCAGTCTCATAAGCTGGAGGCCCTGGTGCAATTCCAGGCCCCGCGACAAATTTGCTTTGCAAATTTACCAAAATACAAATTACGCACACAAATTACATTTTGTATTTAGTGTGTGTATTTTGTAATTTGGCGAAATTTCCTAGCGGAAATTTTGCCGGCGTAGCTCAGTGGTAGAGCGAGGTCTTCATAAGGCCGAGGTCGCTGGTTCGAATCCAGCCGTCGGCACAACGTCAAACGTTGTTTGAGGCATATTTAGTGTTTGGCGCCGCCGCTGAATTTTTCCCGCCCGATAGCGGAAAGATGTTTTGTTGAGTTTATTTCCAGTTTGTGTTAAAGAATAGATTGTTGCATGGGCTAGTAGTGTAACCTGGTTATCACGTCTCCCTGTCACGGAGAAGATTACGGGTTCAAATCCCGTCTGGCCCGCATTTCACACCCGCCGCAGCTTTATATGCTAAGGCGGGTTTAGTTTTAACTTATGTGAGTCAAGTTATGACAATTATGAGTCAAGTAAGTATGACGTTTCTATATATCATTTGACATGAGCTAAGTAAGTATTGACTATTCAGCTATAATTTGTTAGTGAATCTTTGACGGTTAAAGCAAGGGGGGCTCTCCTTGTTTTCTTTTAAAATAAGAGCCGTGTATTGACAAATATTATAATATTTGTTATAATCGTAAATGTAACTAATAATATTATATATCAAAATAATAACACAAAATATGAGTCAAATAACTAGATTTTTGTTGACGTGCAGTATTGTTTTTGTTTCTACTTTAATTTTAACTGACCAGGCGCAAGCACAGGCGGCTTCCGGTTGCGTTTCTGGAAGTTGGGTTAATGTCGCGGGGAATGGAGTTCAAACTACATTGAATGTTACCAATAAAACTAGTTGCGGAGCTAAACAGGTGAGCTTGTGTTCTTATCGCGTTTATATCCGGCCCAACAATGCCGGCTGGTTGAGCACGCAGACTTTATTTGATTCGCAGGTGATTACTCTTCAGCCGGGTCAGACTGTAACTATGGCGGTGGATACCGATACTTGTATGAACCAAGTTGATGCTTATGAGGGGCCATGCGTTTATCCTTTCGTCAGCGATAATACTGCAGTGCCTTATATATTTGCTGGCAGAATGACTGATTTTACCGATATTCTTTGTGTTAATTGCACCAATGAATGTACTGTCGTGGGCCAAAAAGAATGTTCGGGCAATGGCTATAGGCAATGTGAAAAAGGAGCTGGCGGTTGTTTAAAATGGGGTACGGTTACCAATTGCGCCGTGAGCGAAATTTGTTCTGGGGGTATCTGTATTCCATCTTGCACGGATGAATGTTCTGTTATGGACCAGCGCGTCTGTTCCGGCAACGGCTGGAAGCAGTGCGGCAATTATGATTCGGATTCCTGCAAAGAATGGGGGACAATTACCAACTGTGCTAGCGACGAAATCTGCAACAACGGTTCCTGCGTGAAAACTTGCGCCGATGAGTGCACTTTGAACCAGCATCAATGCTCGGGTTCTTCGGGAAGGACCTGCGGCATTTTTGGCGGAACCTGCACCAGCTGGGGTACCTATCAACTTTGCGATACCCGCTGTTACACCTGCGGCGACAATCGCTGTGATTGCGGCGAAACCCGTTCCACCTGCCCGCAGGATTGCGGCTACAACACGCCCACGGTGGATTTGAGATCAAGCGGTTCGGTTGCGTGCAACCAAACCGCGACTTTGACTTGGAGTTCGACCAACGCGGATTCCTGCACGGCATCCGGTTCTTGGTCGGGGAGCAAGACAACCAACGGTTCCGAATCGGTTGGCAATTTCACCGGTTCGCGGGTCTTCACTCTGACTTGTTCGAATTCCGGCGGATCGGCTGCCGACAGCGTGACTTTGACCGGCTCAAGCGATGAACTGGAAGTCAGCGCTGGTTCCGACAAAGAAGTCTATGATTCAAATTCCGTCCGTTTGAATGGATCCGTGGAAGGGGATTATGACCATTTATCCTGGTCTTGCACTGGTGGCATTCTTTCGGACAACGATGTTGAGGATCCGACCTGGCGCGCGACGGCATATGCTTATGATTCGGATGGGTTTGGCGATGGTTATAACTACGATCGTACCTACACTTGCACTCTGACTGCGCGCAATGAATGCGGTTCGGATTCAGACAGCATGACGATTCGCGCGCGGCGCCAGAACGAACCCGCGAACTTTAACGTGAGTCTGGTTACTCGGCCCCAATCCGAATGCGCGCCGCTGGATGGCGTTGATCTGACCGCGACGGTCAGCAATTATGGGACGTACGATTACAATTCAAGCAATAATTCAAATTATGGTTTTACCTATTACTTCGATTGCGAGAACGATGGCAGCTGGGACAAAACTGTGACCAGCAATGACACGACTTATACTGCCTATGATGTTTGCGATTACCGCAATGTGGGTAATTACACCGCCAAAGTACGGGTGGACAGCCGCGGCCGTACTGCGACCGATACCCAGATCGTAACGGCTCGGAACTGTCAAACGCCTATCCAAGTGGGTCGGGTGAATATTCAAAAATTAGTGCGGAATCTTACTGACGGCACAGCCTATCAGGCCAGTGTTACCGCCAATCCGGCCGAAGTAGTTTCTTACAAGATCATTCTTACCGGAGTCGAAGGGACGACCGATAATATCAGCGTTATTGATGTGATGCCGGCCAATATCGTTAATGTACGCGATTTGTTGGTGGATGGTATCGCGACTGGCGGTGATTTGTCTTCGGGAATCAACGTTGGCAATTTGACCCAGGGCCAGACCAAGATTATTACTTTCAATGCGACCGTTGCGGGCGAAGCCAGTTTCATTTATGGCCAGACCGCGTTGACCAATGCCGCCACGGTCAATACCAGCGGCGGATCGGCAAGCGCCCGCGCCACAGTCTATGTCTATCGTACCGCGGTCCAAGGTGCAACCACGATTTCCACCGGTTTTGACGCCAACATGTTTGCCGGGTTCGGCATGGCCATTGCCGGAGCGTTGATCGTTTTGTATTTCATGGCTAGACAGGTTTTGACTAGGAAAAAGCTGGGCGCGGCAGAAACGCTTGCCAGAAAAATCGCGCTTATCAAACGCAACGATTTGGCATAGCCTAAATTAAATTAGTCTATTGGAAAACCCCTCGTGAGAGGGGTTTTGGCGTGAGTAAAGAAATATTATATAATTATACAATTGGTCATTTTAGTTTTGCTAGCTGCGGAAATATGTCAAAAAGTTTCGTGGAAGCAGAAATTGCTAAAGGCCAAACGGCTTCGGTGATCAAATTGGTTGCTTTTATTATTGAAGAAGCTCAAGAACTGCGGGCCTCAGATATTCATATCGATCCGCAAAATGATATGATGCGGGTGCGTTACCGCATTGATGGATATCTTAAGGAATATCATATTCTGCCGCCGCGCTTGCAGCAAGAAATTATCAGCCGTATCAAGATCATCGCCGGATTGCGCATCGATGAACATCAAACTTCCCAAGACGGACGTTTCCGTTTGATTTTGCAAGCGCAGCCGCTGGACGTGCGGGTTTCGATCGCACCGACTTATTACGGTGAAAATGCCGTATTGCGATTGCTGTCCGATAAGGCGGAAGCATTTACGCTGGAATCGTTGGGATTTTCCCAAGCCAATGCGGAAAAAATTCGTGCCGCGGTGAAAAAACCTTACGGAATGATTTTGGCAACCGGGCCCACCGGCAGCGGCAAAACCACAACTCTTTATACTTTGCTTAAGGCGCTTAATACCGATGAAGTTTCGATCATAACCGTTGAAGATCCCATTGAATATGCCATCGGCGGTATTCAGCAGATACAAGTTAATCCGCGCACCGGTTTGACATTTGCCGCCGGTTTGCGCAGCATTCTTCGCCAGGATCCCAATATCATTATGGTGGGGGAAATACGCGATGAAGAAACTGCGGGCATTGCCGTTAATTCGGCACTTACCGGCCATTTGGTGTTTTCAACTTTGCATACTAATGACGCGGCAACAACCTTGCCGCGCCTTTTAGATATGGAAGTTGAATCGTATTTGATTGCGTCAACCGTGAATATTGTGATCGGCCAGCGCTTGGTGAGAAAAATTTGCCCTCATTGTAAAACAGTACGAAGTATCACTACGGCGGAAATTATAAGTCTGAGAGAAATTATTGCTGATGAAACTCTGGAACGGCAAAAAGAATTTTATTTTGGCAAAGGATGCGAAAAATGCAATAACACCGGGTACCTTGGACGCATCGGGATTCATGAAGTGCTGGTTCCTGATGCTTTTTTGCGCGAAGCAGTGCTCAAAAAATTAACCGCAGGCGATATCCAGCGGATTGCTGCCGAGCGTGGAATGACAACAATGATCGAAGACGGATTTTTGAAAGCTCAAAGCGGAGTTACTTCCATTGATGAAATTTTAAGGATGCTTTATGAATAAACGCCGCATAGAAACCATAATCAATGCCTTAAAACCTCGCCAGGAATCGGTAATTGGCGATAAAATTGAAGTTGCCTTGATGTTGGTGGCTCAAAATTTTAAAAAAAATATTTTATCGTTAAGAAACAGCGAATATTTATCCAGGATGCCTGTTCGCGAACAGATTATTTTCGCAAAAAGATTGTCCATTTTGATTAAATCCGGCGTTCCGATTGCGCCAGCTCTTGGCATATTGGAAAAACAGTCAAATCCCGGAGGAACAAAACGAACAATCGGCAATTTGCGCGTGGCGGTTGAAACCGGTCGCTCTTTGGCTCGGGCGATGGAATCATGCAATTCTTTTGGAAATTTTGCAGTAAACGTCGTCAGCATCGGCGAGGCGAGCGGTACTTTGGATCATAATTTGAACTATCTTGCCGATGAACTGAAGAAAAAGAGGGAATTAAAAAGAAATATCATCGGTGCGTTGATCTATCCGGCATTTATCGCGGCGGCGACTTTGGGGATTGTAATTTTATTGATGGCGTATGTTTTTCCTAAAATTTTGCCGGTTTTTTTAAGTTTTAAAACCGATTTGCCGTGGAGTACGAAGGCGCTCATTGCGGTGAGCGGGGTGATGCAATATTATTGGATTTATTTTTTGGCCGGATTGGCGCTTGTCGGTATTATAGGAAAAGCTGTGTTGAAAAATCCCGCAATCAAACTCGTATTTGACCGCATATCGTTGGGGATTCCGCTGGCGGGGCCAATGATTGAAAGTTATTGCGTTGCCAATTTTTGCCGCACGCTGGGTTTGCTTTTAAACAGTGAAGTTGGCATTATTCAGGCTTTGCGGATTGTCGGCGACACTTCAAGTAATTCCGCTTATAAAGCGGCTTTCGATCGGCTGACCGAAGGCACGATCCGCGGTGAGGCGATTTCGGAAGGTATGGAGAAAGAAAAAATGCTTTTTCCGCCGCTGGTTTCGCAAATGGTGGGCGTGGGTGAGACAACGGGCAATTTGAGTTCCAGCTTGATGTATTTGGCAGAGATATATGAAGAAGAAATGAATAACTCGACTAAAAATATTACGACAAGCGTTGAGCCGGTACTGATGATTTTTATGGGCGTATTGGTTGGTTTTATCGCGATGTCGATAATCACTCCAATTTATGGCATTACCAAAAGTTTGCATTAAAAAATTAAATCGCGGGTTTACGATAGTGGAAGTTATCATCGTGATGGGATTGTTGGCATTGATCGGATCATGGGGATTGTTTTCGGGAATGGAAACATTCCGGGGCAATTTGTTTCGCGGCGATCGCGATATGGCGGTTGCCAGTCTTCGAAGGGCAAGGAGTTTGGCGATCGATAATATATGTCTGGGTGCGGGATGCATCGATGGCAAATCGCATGGTGTGCATTTTGATCCCGAAGAGAAGAGAATAGTCATTTTTCAGGGTGTTGATTTTATTGGGCGCAATCAAGCGGTTGATGAAATCATTAAATTTGGCGACAGTGCGGTCTATGTTGATTCACCTTTTGCGTTTGATATTGTTTTTGAAAGGTTGTCTGGCGATTCTATTGCTCGTGCGGCGGTTTTAAAAGATGATCGCGGCCATGTTTCAACAATTTCGATCAATAGTTCCGGCCGGATTGATTGGCAATAGTCCCATAACTTATGGTTTTTGTTCAAACAAAGAAATGTCGGCACGGTTTTCTGACTTTGGAAATTTTGCTGGCGATGGAGGTCATGATTTTAACGCTCGCGGCAGTGGTTTTGACGGTGTTTGGCGTCCAGAATATGGTGGCGGATTCGCAGGCGAGTTCCGAAGCGCTGATCAATGCGCAAAAAATTATTGAAGCACAGCGGATTTTGGCAAGAAAAGATTTTCGACTGGTTAATTCGACAAGCACGGTTGACGGAATTTTCCAAGAAAATGTCGAGGTGTCCAGCCGGTCATTTTTAACTAAAGAGATTAAAGCGACGGTGAGCTGGAATACCGGCAGCCGCTCGCAAAAAATCGAGCTGTTGACTTTGATCGCCGATTATAATGCCACTGCTGGCAACGATACTTGCGATTCAAATTTATCTGGCGACTGGGCTCATCCACAAATAAAGCAATTCGATTTTTCCCAAATGATCGGAACGTTGCGTGGCGCTATCAGCGATGCGGATGCTTACAAATCAAAACTTTACGTGGCGTTGGATGATACCGATAACGCCGCTGATCCGACATTTTTTGTTTTTAATATTTCAAATCCGGAAAATATTGAACTTATTAACAAAATTGATAATTCCGAAAATAAAAGTGGCTTAAGTTCAATCGCGGCCGCCGGAGATTATGTCTATGCGGCAAACATAAGTTCTGCCAAGCAAATGCAAATAATCAATGTTGCGAAAACGCCGATTGAGATTGCCGCCGAATATGAAGTGCCAGGCGTTACGGGCGGTAAGGGAAGCAGTATTTTTTATAAAAACGGCTATGTTTATTTGGGATTGACCAAGTCTGACAGCGGTGCGGAATTCAATATCATTAATGTTAAGGATTTGAACCATATTAATTTGGCGGGCAGCGTTGCGCTTGGCAGCAAAATCAACGCCATATTCGTGCGAGGCGATTATGCCTATCTTTCCGTTGCGGATAACAGTAGGGAACTTGTTGTTCTGGACATAAAAAATCCGGCGGCTCCCGCTTTTGCAAATATTTATAATATCGCCCCTGATCAAATAAACTGGGGCTATGGGAAAAGTATTGGCGTTATCGGGGATAAGCTGTACTTGAGTAGAACGTATATCGCGAATTCTCCGGAATTTTACATATTTAATGTTTCGGACAGGGCAGTGAATTTGTTGGGGGAATATCCAAAAATAAACAATCCCTTCAGCGGAAACGATTTCGTCGTCAGGGGTCCGGTAATCTTTTTATTGGCGGGTAGCGGCAGCCAAGGTGGTAGTTTGAGATTGTTGGACGCTTCTGATTACGACAATATCATCGAGAGATTGGCAATTTCTTTGCCAAATGGAACAACCGGCACCGGCGGGACGGCAATGGACTGCGAAGGAAATTATTTATACATCGGTTCAGTTGACGGCGAAGGCAGGGGCCATCTGTCGATAATCACGGCCAAATGAAAAATCTGCATGGTTTCACTCTAATTGAAGTTCTAATTTACTTGGCACTGATGGGATTGCTTTTTTCAGGGTTATTCGTTTCTGCTTTTATAATCATTGAAAATATTGGCCGCAACGATACGCAAATTATGGTTCAAGATGAGGGCGCTTTTTTAATGGCTAAAATCGAACGGGAAGCGAATATCGCGGTTTTTGAAGAACATAGCGGCGATTTGGAAATCAATGGAATTCCACTCAATAATTCCAGCATTCAAGTCGGTAATTTGAAGTTTGCCAGTTCTCCCGATGGCGGATTGGTAACGGCTAGCTTTACTTTAAGTACTAAAACTGTTGCCGGGAAAAATTATTCGCGTGATTTTTCAACGATTTATTTTTTGCACAAATGAAAACTGTAAATTTTGCAAGCCAAAAGGGTTTTGTTGCGCTGATTTCTGCAGTTTTAATTTCGGCATTACTGATGGTTTTAGCCGCTTCTGCAGCTTGCGCCGCTTCTTGGGCGAGGTTTGGCTCATTGACGCGTGAAAACAAAAAGATCGGTGCCGCGCGGGCGGAAGGATGTGTTCATCTGGCGTTGTTGAAAATTGCCAGAGATGAAACTGTTACTTGGGAGCAATGTGAAATTCTTTCGGCAAGCGAAGCAAGCCCTTATGTAATATTTACTCGTTCGGTTTATCAAGATACTTATACCAATTTGAAAATAATCGCAGAAATGGATGATGGCGGTCTTGTTATCAAAGAATGGCGCGAATTTTAGCCGTGATTTTGCAAAGGTCGAAAGAGTATGAAGTAATATTAATAAAATAAAAAAATGAATAAAATTAAAAACAAAAAAACAAAAAACAGAGAATCAGGTTTCACTCTCATTGAAATCTTGGTAGTAATCGGTATGATCGCGCTGCTGGCCGCGATCGTTATCGTTGCCATCAATCCGGCCCGGCAATTCGCCCAGGGGCGCAATACCCAGCGCGTCAGTAACGTGAATGCAATATTAAATGCTATTGGCCAAAATATTGCGGATAACAAAGGAGTTTTTACGTGCGCGACCGCAACATCGGGACTCCCAACCGCAAGCGTCACTCCTCCGATTACTAGCGCGAATGATCCCGGAACGTTTGCAACTCCGGCATATAAGATTGCTTCGTCGGGGACCAATACGGTTGATCTTTCTTGTTTGACGCCTACTTATATCCCAGCTTTACCGGCTGATCCAGGAGATCCCGCAAATTACAAATGGACAAGTAATACGAACTATGACACGGGCTATTTTGTTTTTAAAGATGCAAATGGTCGTATAACTGTATATGCGCCCAAGACCGATCTTTTGGATGGAAAAACGGAGCTTACTGCCGTAACCCGTTAAACTGGCTTTTTTAACAAATCCAAATGATTCGCAAATCTCCCCGTAACCGGGGAGTTTTGGTTTTTGTTTCAAAAAATTAATCACCCGAATCAATGTTTGCAAAAATTAGCGGTCGCTAATTTTTGCAATATTGGTTATTATGGAAGAAAGGCTTTGGCGGTGAAAATAATTTTAAAAATCATGCAAACTAAAAAAGAGAACATGATAAAAACAATTTTGGAAGCATTCGTAGTTGCGGGGGAGATCATGATTTACGCGATGGAACCGCGAGTGAACATGTCTTTGCGCCGAGAACTTTCGCGTTACGGCAAATATAAAAATGAGCAAACAAAAGATAAAAAAGGTAAGAAATTTTACAATGCGTTCTATTCTCTCAAAAGGAATGAAATGATCGATATTGAATACCGGGGGAATCAAATGTATTTTTCTCTTACCGAAGAGGGCAAAAAGAAGGCGGGAAAATATAAAATCGATGATCTTGTAATTAAAAAACCGAAAAAATGGGACAAAAGATGGCGGGTGTTAATTTTTGACATCGAAGATAGGCACAAAAGCAAACGAGAGGCTTTGCGGGGAAAGATAAAAGAGTTAGGATTGTACCAGCTGCAAAAAAGCGTCTGGGTTTGCCCTTACGAATTCAAAAGCGAAATGCGGGTTTTGCGTGATTTTTTCGGATTAGACGTGAACGAAATGAAAGTGATCAATGCATCCGACATTGAAGACGACAAATCGATTCGAACTTTTTTCGGCTTGAAATAATTTTTTTTAATTGTGTTTTTTATGGGTAGTTTTAATCCGAATTTGAAGTTATGCCAATGTTTGCAAAAATTAGCGGTCGCTAATTTTTGCAAACATATATATGTTGATTCCAGGAAAATAATTTATCTTTGTTTTTTGGTATTGATATAAAGAACCCTTTTTGATATTTTTTAAAATGGTTTATATAAATTAATTATCAAAGTTCTTTTTATTGGTGGGATGAGCGGAGCCATTTTTTTTAAAGAGGGGATGGCACATCCAGGCTGGAGGCAAACAGACATGGTTTCGCTTGTTCGGCGGGAATTGATGGGTTCCAGGGTCCGGTTGTCCGGAGCTGAAGCTGCGCATCAAGCGCTTACATCAGATTCCCGCGCAAAATTGTTTGTCATTTTCGCGGCGCGGCAAGCGGCCGTTTTTGTTTATTTATACCTATGAAACAAATCGTAGAAATCATAAAAGCTGAAATTTTTCCCTATTTACAAAATCTTAATTTTATTATATAAATTATAGCGAGGAGGTGGTGCCGCGTGTCGGCATTTAAAAAATTCCAAGGCGTTCTTCGAAAAATATTTAAAGCTAATGGTGATCCAATATCACAGTGGTTGGCATGGTTGCTATCGGCCTTGGTCGCTTATCCGCTTGGCTTGTTGGTATCGTTTTTGTTCCCAGTGTTATTCTTTGCTATAATTGGCGTGGCGTTAAGAATTGAGTATGGGCGTCCCAAGAAAATAGTGAAGCGTTTTCAATTATTGAGCGGCGCAGCTCTGGTTTATGCTGCGACACTATATGGATGGTGGAATTGGTGCGATAATGAGTTTTTCCAGAGAATTATATCTGTAATTTTTGGATTAACCATTTTGTATCCGGCCTATGAATTTCTTGCCGCTCTTAATTCAGCGGAGAATATAAAAGATGCGGTTTCGTCATTTCGCGAAACAATGAGGGAATATGTCAATGATTCTCTCAAAACTTTGGCTCTATACTACGGGCCAGAATAGGAGTTGGGACTATCAGTTTCAACTTTTTCCATTTTTAGGGGCTGTTTTTTTGAATTGTGTATTTTTTGGTATCGCAAAATTTACATAATCAATAAATATAACAATGAGATACGTCCAAAATGTGTGGACAAAATATTAATTTTGGTATATGGTATTGGGTGAATAGGAGGTTGTGCCTTGAAGAAAGTTGTAGCATTAAGCGGCTTTGGGAATGACGCCGATAGACGATTTTTTATTCTCGCGAAAAACGCGGTGATTGAGTCGTGCAATTGTGAAATTCGCGTGATCGTTCCCGATATAGTTTTTTTAACAACCGATGTACCCATGGTCATCAGGGCCGGGGAGAAAGTTGACTTTGGCCGGGTGGCTGAAAAGGAAATTGGCTTGTTGTTGCAAAAGATGGCAAATCTGCGGGGGAGGGAAAATGGTTCCATTATGGTATCTCAAGATGCAGACAATGCGTATCTGCAGTTCACCGAGTGGAGCGCAAAACGCGGAGATCTTGTTAGAAGTATAGATTTGCTTCTGAAGAATATGTTTGGTTTCCATTTTATCAAGCGGGTGAACTACTGCGAGAAATGCGCTTGCGATGCTATCCCGGATAAAATAGAGCACAGTGAATGTGCGAATAGTGGTTTTGGTGGTTTGCTTGAAGAAGCCATTGCCGCATCGGTAATAATGGTAGCTCTTCGGGACATGGGCATTGAGCCAAAATTGGTTATTTTGGAAATGAGATTTTCATGTGTGCCGCGGCGATGCATAACTGAGGGCCGAGAATAAATTATGCTTCCTTTAATAGGGTGGGAGCATAATGCAAAAAATATTTACCCTATTTTTTTAATACAAAAGCGATTGGTTTAGTCGTGGTTAATTTCGGAATTAAGTCTTGAAAATTTGGAAGTGGCCAATGGGCTTGCGGATTTTTTTGGTTGTGGTATATAATTATAAAGATTTTTACAGCTCTTTTGAAAAGCTAGGTTGTGACGCCCAGAATTTATGCAAATGAATTTTGAGCGGCGCAAACCTAGCTAGTATTATAATTAAGTTCACAGGCGCCACAGAAACTGTATCGAGGCCATTAATATAACCGATGGCCTGGCGAGCAAGAAGAAAAATGTATTGAATTGGAGGTGCCCTTTATGGGTACAGGACATAGTGGAATAGGCTTGTATGTTGGACATCCCGGGTTTGCAGTAGGAAGCGATGTCGATCAGATACTCACGATGACCGGCCTGGTTCAGAAGAGGGGACGCTGATGAAGAGACTTGCGGGACCCCAGACCATCGGAACGTTGCTCAGATCAGGATCAAGTCGGGATTCGGACATGATACCCCGGCTCAGGAGAAGTAAACGAGGAGTATGAATAATGGTATTATCGAGCCTTCGGGTTTGGTATGCCATCAAGCTTCGGCTTGGACAGTGGGTCTGATAGCCCATAATCTATCGGAGGCGGACAACGCATCATCATTCCACGACAACAAGATGATTCCCGCCTAATCTTCTTTTTAAATTCCACTTCCCCGGAAGGGGGAGTTTTCGTTTTAGAGCCATTTTTTGTAGCGGAAGAAGGAGAGCATGGCGGCTAGGGTGATGGCCATGATTAGGACGATGAACAGGAAATCGAAGTTGGTGCGGTGGAAGGGCAGGAAATTGGTGTTCATTCCCCAGACACTGGCCAGCAGGGTGAGCGGCATAAAGATCACCGAAAACAGGGTGAGGACTTTGATGACTTCGTTCATTTTCACCGTGACCAGGATGTGGTTGGTTTCTTCCAGCGCTTCAATGGTTTCCTTGGCGCTTTTGAGCGTGTTTTCCACGCGGCGGTGCGCCCGGTGGAGCATGACGAAATAATGCCGGTAATCCTGCCCGTAGAAATTAACGCCGCTGGCGCGCAGCGATTCAAAGATCATGCGCTGGGGCTCCACGATGCGCCAGAAATCAAGGACTTTCATTTTGAGGCTGGAGATGTCGGCCACCATTTTGCGTTCGTCGCCGGCGAAAATCCGGGCTTCCAGTTCGTCGATTTCCTTGACTATAGCGTTGATCTTGGCCAGGATTTCTTTCAAAAACGTGCCCAAAATCAAGTAGAGGATATAGGGCGCGTCGTTCATATGGCCGGATTTGGGCGCCTTGCCGCTGTTGTAGATGTCAAAAACCTGGCGCAGGGGAGCGATCTCTTCCTGGCGGCTGGTGATCAAAAAATTCTGCCCGGCGATGAAATCGAATTCGCGGATTTTGATCTCGCCTTTATCGGTGCAATGCGGGTAGTGCAGGATAATAAAAAGATAATTTTTGAATTGGTCCAAGTCCGGATAGTGGATGGCCGGAATGATGGCGCTGGCGGTCAAGGGATGGATTTTGAATTTGTCCTTCAGGAATTCAATGTCGGTGTCCTTGGGGTCGGTGATATCCACCCAAGTATATTTTGAATTATTGATTATCTGCCGCATCGTTTTTGTCCTGGTTAATATATTTCCATCCTAACCCGCATTCATTTCCGCCACAATAGAGAAAAATTTATTATCTTGTTTTATTGAGAATCAATTATCTTCTGTAATATTGCTAAAATTAGCGGTCGCTAATTTTAGCAATATTTTAGTAAGTGCGTTTGTAAATGAAAAAAAGATAAACTAGAATTCATCATCGTCTATCTCTTGCTTGATTTCTTTTGGTTTGTAACTGGCGAAAGCTTTGTTTATCAGTGCCAGATTTATAAGTATCTGCTCAACTGCCTCGGTCAGACGTATTACATGGATGTTGAGCGATAGGTCGGGGTCAGAGCTTTCCAGAACGAGATATTCCTCGGTATAGTCAACCGATACTTGAAGTTCGTTGACTTTCCCATCTTTTATTGTTCCGAAAATTATCGTGTTCGTCTCATGGTTAATGAAGGCCGTTATTGGAAGCGAGGTTCTGATAAATTCAGTACGAAATTCATCGAGGGCATCAATCCCGGCTTTCAGTTGTTTGAGATCTTTGGCCCTTTCTTTATAAAGATCCTTGACCTTTCCCATGTAAGAATTTTTCCAACGTACTGCGAGAAACAAGACCACTACCAAACCGAGGAATAGAATAATGATTTGGTAAGGTTCGAGTGCAAAAACTATCGACAACGCGACCACCTCTTAAATTGTTTATGATCAACATCTATACCAAAGCGCGAATCAGAGCGCTTAGTTTTGCTTTTGAGTAAAAATATCCTAAAATCGGCGATTTGTCAATGAAAAACAGTTGACGGGGGCGGGGATTTGTTTTAATGTTTGGATTAGGTTTTAAACATTCGCACCTTGTCAATTTGATGCGTTTGAAGCAACCGTTAGACAAATGTGCGATGGGTATTGTTTTGTTTAAGGAAGAAATGGAAGGTGGTAGCGTGATAGAGAGATATGCCGATGAGCGGATAACAAGGATATGGTCTTTGTTGAATAAGTTTAATCTGTGGCAAGATACAGAGATTGCGTATTTATATGCTTGGGAAGAGATTGGAGCAATTCCGAGCGGTACGCCTCAAGAAATGGAATTGCAGTTAAGGAGTAAGCCAATAAACGAAGCTTTGATAGACGAATTTGATCATGTCATGAAACATGATTTGAACGCTTGTCTTGAAGAGTTTCGCGCACGGCTTGATGAAAAATACCATCAGTGGCTGCATCTTAGAATGACCTCTTATGACACCGAGGAGCCGCCTTTTGCGATCATGATTCGCGAATCCGTAAAAATTACACTCGAAAAACTTGACGGATTGATCGAAATATTCAAAAAAAAGGCATCTGAGTATCGCCATGTGCCGATGATGGGAAGAACGCACGGTATGGAGGGTGAACCGCAATCCCAGGGGAAAAGGTTTCTCAATTGGCTAAGAGAGTTACTCATTGTCCGAAGATCGCTGGCAAAATCCGCAAAACTACTCGAGTATTCTAAGGGTGCCGGCGCAATGGGCAACCATGCCGACATGGATCCCCGAGTTGAAGAATCGGCATTGAAGAAGCTGGGTTTTAAGGTGTGCTACGGCGTTGGCCAGATCATGCCAAGAGAGATCCATGCTGAAATTGCCGATGCGTTAAAGCGGTTGGCAAAGACTCTTGCAAAGATTGCTACCGATGTGAGACTTGGCGCTAGAAGCGGAGCCGATTCGATATACCAAGAGCCATTCGGGAAAGGACAATTAGGCTCTTCGGCAATGCCTCATAAAAAGAATACGATCACATCCGAACAAGAAACCGGTCTGGGGCGGCTCGCGACAGCATATTCGCTTGCCATTGACGAGAATATAGATACTTGGGAGGAAAGAGCTATTGAGCAATCGGTAGTGGAGCGAATAGCCTGGCCCGATCTATTCCATGTAGTGCTGCGCGCAATTTTAAACATGAAGAAGGTGATAAGCGGTCTTGTTGTAAAGACCAAGAACATGTTGCGCGGCATAATAGGAACGCGCGGATGCTATGCCACAAATGGAGCGACCCAATTCATAAGAGTCCATGGGAAAGAACATGGAATAACATCAAAAGATGCATATAGAATTGTCCAGCTTGCGGCGTTCAATGCTTTTTACGAGCCCGATGCAGAGACAGTTTTTGCGAGCATTGATGAGGCGGTGTTAGCTCTCGAACGCCTACAAGACGAGGCGGTAAAAAAAGTTTCCATAAAAGACATACTATCCAAGGCACAGCTAATGGCCATTCCGACGCATTCTGCTACGGTTGCAGAGGTCGATGGGTATAATGCAGTTCTGGCTAAAATATTCGTTGTTGGATCTCCCGTTTTGGTGGAATGGGATAGGATCTTTGATATCAGAACCCACCTTGAGAACGAAAAAAGATCCTACCAGGAAATGCTTGGTATGGCCCAAGAGGGGGCTATGCCGGAGGAATAAATGAAAAAAAGCGTTGAAAGTTTGCTCCCAAAGGCATACTATTTGTTTGGTTGAGATGTGGAACAAGAAGAATGGAGGAATGAGAGATGATGAAAGCGTTAATGGATATCGAATTGCCTTTGCCTAAGATCCATTCGGGCAAGGTGCGGGAAATTTTTGACCCCACTAAATTGATGAATGAATATGGATTACCTGGGCAATATGAATTGCACGTAAACAGCGATCGGGTTTCTGTCGATGACGTTGTTATGCTGACGGGAATTCCTTGCAAAGGCGAAGCTTTGCATCGGATAAATATGCATTGGACAAATCTTTTGTTGAATGCAAGAGTTTGCCCGATCGATTATGTGGCCGGGAATTTAATCCAATTTCCGGGACCGCTCCAGGAATTATTGGAACCGTATCGAAATATACTTCATAACCGCACGATGCTAGTGCGGAAGGGGCTCCCATTTGGTGCTGAGAGCATTGTCCGGTGGAAGTTAAGAGGTTCAGGTTTCAGGGATTATAAGGCAAAAGATGGAGTAGTTGGTGGGATACAATTACCGCCTGGATTGAAAGAGGGCGATACATTGCCGGCTCCGATATTCACTCCATCGACTAAAGCAGCGGGGGGTGAACATGATCTAAATATTAGTTTCGCTGAACTTATCGATATGGTTGGTGAATCCAGCGCCCAATTGTTGCAAGCTTATAGCTTGGCGGTGTTCAGCATAGGGCAGGTTGAAGCGATGCGGCTTGGGATCGTGATTGATGACACAAAGTTTGAATTCATGCGATTCCTTGATGGAAGTATCGGCATCGGAGATGAACGATTTACTCCGGATAGTACGCGCTTTAGTCCGGCGGTAATTGATAAGCAAGATTTAAGGGACTGGTTGCATAGTTCTGTGAGCGGATTTAATGGTCAGGATCCCATAGAATTGCCGGCTGCTGTGGCGCGACGCGGGACCGCCACTTATGTTAGAGGTTGCGAGATGATTACAGGGTATAGGATAATCTAAGCAAGAAATATTCTATTTATCCCTGTATTTTTTTATTTACTTCATTATCACTCGGGGGGCTTGACTGATAATTTGAAGATGATAAACTCAAAATATCAAACATTTAAATGCAGCGTGTCGAGGTCGCACCTCGGCGATTACGCCGAGGTGCGACCTCAAATTCAAATGCAGATTTCGGATCGGCAGAAAAATATATTGGATACGATAATTCGGGAGTATGTGGAATCGGCGCGGCCGGTTTCTTCGCAATACTTGGGGGAGAAGTATGATTTCGGGATTTGTCCGGCTTCGATCCGCATCGAAATGCAGAAACTGACTGATGATGGATTTTTGGAGCAGCCACACACGTCCGCCGGGCGCGTGCCGACGGACAAAGGGTATCGGCTTTTCGTGAATGACTTATTGAAAAACGAGAAACAGGGCAAGGCGAGCATGCTTGATTTTGAGCCGGGCAAAAGCATGGAGGAAGAATTCGAGGATGTTTTCAAACTGGCCAATTCGCTGACGAGGAGTTTGGCGCAGGCGTCATCGTCGCTGGTGCTGGGCTACTTGCGGCAGGAAGATGTGCTTTGGAAGGAGGGCTGGGAAGATTTGTTGCAAAATCCGGAGTTCGGGGACAAAGCCGCGATTGAGAATTTCATTA
>JBAYLX010000009.1:0-22767 GCA_041663885.1 Minisyncoccota bacterium
CCGGATAAGACGGAATGATATTGGCGTTGTGTTTTTCGATTTGGTTGAGGAGCAGTTGGCCGGTTTGCGGGCAATGGACCAGCGCTGCCCAGCCACTGCCTTCAACGGTGGCGGCCAAAGTCGAAAATTCCTGGACCAGGCGGCCATAACTGCCGAATTGCGTCGCGATCGCTTTGCCCAATTCGCCCGCCGGTTCCGGTTTTTGCGTTGCCGCGGGCTGCAAGTTGGCCCAAAAAAGCGAGTGCAGGATGTGGCCGGAAAGCTGGAATGACAATTCTTTGGCCACTGCCTTCGGGTCGTAGCTGGTGTTGTCTTTGCGCGCTTGGGCCAATGCCTGGACCAAAGCATTGGCGCCGTTCACATAGGCATAGTGGTGCTTCTGATGATGGATTGTTAATTGTTCTTCGGAAATATGCGGTGCCAGCGCATCGTAGGCATATGGCAATTCCGGCAAGGTGTAAATTTTGTTTTCCATTTTTTTGTGTTATTCTTTTCCATTATAAACTGTTTTAAACAAAATTATGAAACCAATCATTGAATACGGCGATTTTGAAAAATTAGATTTGCGCGTGGGCAAGGTCTTGGAAGCTAGCGAACCGGAATGGAGTAATAAATTGATCGAAATGAAAATTGATTTTGGCGCCGAGATCGGCACGCGCACGATTTTTGCCGGAATCCGCAAATTTGTCAATTTTTCCGATCTTATCGGCAAAAAATACGTTTTTATCGTTAATCTGGCCGAGCGCAAGCTGGGTGAAGGCACCAGTCAGGGAATGATGCTGGTCGCCGGCGACGAAACCAACCACTTTCCCTTGAACGTGAGCGACGCGATTGCTGAAGGCGCAGCCATAAAATAAAACAGATTCGGTTTTCAGTTTGCGCTGAAGAACCGAATCATTTTTTTAATTATCCGCGATATTTATTGAATTGTCGCGGAGGTGATGATGAGAATCAAAAAAGCCAATATTACTGTTCCGAGTATAATCAAATCGGAGTATTTGCTTTTTAAAATTTGATTAAAAAAGTTTTCTGACTGCGCGCTTTGATCGCTCATCCTTGAGCCCCCGGCGGGTCAAAGCATCCCAATACCAATATGCAGGCAGATAGAGAGTGTGTTAATCTGCCTTTTTCCGATACCCCATTTGTTTCGATTTCGTACATTTCTTCATACCTCAGGAGCTTCATTGCATCTATTCGAATGTTAAGCTCCTAATTTGACTTTAACGGTCGAACGCGGTTTCTGTCAAATTCAACAAAAAAACGGGGGTATGATCTGTATTTTCCCCCGCTTTTTCATAAAGTTTCGCCTTGGTCTTGGGTTTCGGAGAATTCTTTTTCGATCTCTTTGAATTCGTTTTCCAGTTTGTTCAGTTTTTCTTTGCTGGATTTTATCAGTCCGGCGGCAATTTTCACCTTTTCGATGCCGGTTTCCACATCCAAATCCTTTTGGCCGTTGAACCACTCGGAAATTTCGGCCAATTGCTTCAAATTATCGTTCAAACTGGCGGTTTTCTTTTTATTTTCCATTTAATTTGATGTTAGTTGCTTTTGAATTGATCATACCATCCGCCAAATATACCTCCAAATCGTCGCCGATTTTGGCATTTTGGGCTTTTTTTAATATTTTCCCGTTTATTTTCGCGATCGAATAGCCAAGTTTCAATTGGCGTTCGGGATCGTGCGAAGCGATTATTTTTTGCAAATAGTCAATCTGTCGAGTCGCGCTTGTCAGGTTGTTTTTTATTGCCAAAAGCGAATTTTCCATGACAGCGTCGATCTTGCGGATGATATTTTGCAAAATAAATTTGAAATTAGACAAAATCCCGGCGTATTGCCGCAGTTGGGATTGCGCTTGGACAAGCCGGTTTTTATAACCGCCGATGATCGCGCTTTCATAATGATCGAGCGCACGGAAAATCTCCTGCCATGATTGCGTGAGTAAATTTGCCGCAGCGGTCGGGGTTGAGGTCATTGCGTCGGCGGCCCTTGCCGCCAATGGCACATCTTTGTCGTGGCCGATTGCCGCGATTACCGGCACGGGAAAACCGGCGATTGCGCGCACGATGTTTTCGTTATTGAAAGCCAGCATTGCTTCCAAAGAGCCGCCGCCGCGCATCACCACCAAGATGTCGATTTGCCTTTTTTTGAAAGTGTTGATTGCCGCCAGCAGGTCGCCCACGGCCAATTGGCCTTCGACGCGCGAGTCGATGAATTCGATCTGAAAGCCGAATTTGCCGATATTGTTCAGGAAATCATGAATCACCGCGCCTTGTTTGGCGGTGATGATGCCGATTTTGCGGGCGAATCTGGGAATGGGCCGCTTTTTTCCGGCCGCGAACAATCCTTCCAGTTCCAATTTTTTGAACAATTTGTCATAGGCGGCTTTGAGCGCGCCTTCACCGGCCAGCTCAACCGAATCGCAAATGAACGACAACCGGCCGCTGGGCGCGTAGATCTCGGCGTGGCCCGAAGCAATTATTTTCATCCCGGCTTTCAACTGCACGCCAAACATTTCATAGCGCGATTTCCAGATCGCGCAGCTCATCACCGCGGCCCCGCTTTCATCTTTAAGCGAAAAATACATATGCCCGGTGGGCCCGCATTTTGCCTCGCTTACTTCGCCCACAATCTTGGCGCCAACCGGCTTGATCCGGGCGTTGAGCTGTTTGACGAACTGCTCCACCGAAACCGGCCCGCTCTCAAAAATATTTTGTTGCAAATTATCGAATTCCATATCCGCATTATAGCACCAAGTGCGTTTGTATAAAAAAAGAAGATGGTTATTGTGGTTTATTTGTCCATCTCCCCTCGGATCGATCAGAGATCGCGATTGTTACTAGTGGTATTGTTATTGGCACAAAGAAACATATGCCCTTAACTAGTAAGCTCGCGTCTTTGATTAACTCGAATCCATATACCGCGAAAATTGTTACGATGATTCCAATTGTTATCGCGCATACAATTGAAAATAGTGTTGCGTACGCTTTATCGTGTTTTTTCTCGAATTGTTTGTCTATAACGATCAACATTACGATTGAAAGTATGGTAAGTGTAATTTCACATACAACAAACAATCCAAGTTGACCTAAAGCGTCGTCAGCTAATCCTGCTAGACTTTCGAATATTTTTAACCCTCCATTGCTTTTATAGCTCCAACAATATTTAACACTAAAATATAAAATTTGTCAAATTCGGTAGCAAAAATAAAAGCGCTATTTTAAGGCGCGGTTTTAAAATGAAATTCTTAAATGCAGTTTATCGAGGTCAGACCTCTGCGATTACGCCGAGGACTGACCTCTGGTTTTAAATGCTATAGATTGTCTATTTTTCGGTGGCGCCGGTGCAGCGCCAGTTGACTTCGGCTTTTTTGGTGATGACGTCGATGACGCAGGCCGGGCTGCAGCCTTTGCGGTAAGCGACGATGTCGATCCACCAGGTGCCGGTGCCTTCATTGCAATAGTGCTTATCCGGGCTCCCCTCGCGGCTGCATTGACTCCGTTCGAACAACCTTTCCGCGTCAAAAAAGCTCATCGACTCGCCAGTGGGCGCGGTGCAGGATTCGATCTCGATATAGGCAATTTTGTCGTCCACAATGCACCTCCGGTTGGGTTTTTCGCCAAGGACTTTTTTTCCGGCGGCCACGCATTTTTCAAAAGTATCGATCGCGTTTTTGCCGTCGCCGGCCGGCGTAGGCGCTTCGCCGTTCCCGGTTTCCGGCGGGGTTTGGTTTTCCGGAGTTTGGTTTTGGGCCGGAGCGTCTTGGGTTGGGTTTTGCGTTCCGTTGCCGGGAGCCGGCGCGCTGCTGCGCGAAACAAAAAAAATTATGCCCGCCGTTACGGCCGCGATTGCCGCGAAAACAATCAAGATTTTTTTCAACATAAATTTATTTAGATTATTTCAATTAAATTTTTTGAAGCCTTGCTCAACGCGACGCATTCACCATTGGCCATTACGCAAAGATCTTCGATACGTATCCCGCCCCAGCCGATGTGGTACAATCCCGGCTCCACCGTGAACACCATCCCGTTTTGGAAATCACTTTGGCCTGCGGGTGACAAATTGGGAAGCTCATGAATATCGATGCCTACGCCATGCCCTAAGCTATGCGTGAAATATTCTTGCTCCCCGTATCTTTTAAAATTTTCAACGCAATTATCAAATACGTTTTTTGGCGAGTTGTTGGTATGACAGTCGATCAGTGCCGCTTCTTGGGCTTCCGTGACAATTTGATACATTTTTTTGTATTTTGCCGTCGCTTTGCCGATAAATACCATTCTGGTCATATCCGCATTATAATTTTTGTATTGTGCGCCAATATCAATTACTATCATTTCACCTTTTTTTATCTTTTTATTCGCGCCTTCGTAATGCGGGTCTGCCGCATTCTTGCCGCTGGCAATAGTGGGATCGAAAGCCGTGCCCGTGGCTCCAAGGCTATTCATTATTTCAATAGCCTTTTGTTTTATTAAGAGCTCGCTTAGTCCGGGCTTGATAATTTTTAACAGTTCGGAAAAAGTTTTGTCGGTGATTTGAGCAGCTTTTTTTATCAGTTTTATTTCGTTATTGTCTTTTATCTGTCGGGCAAGTTCAACCGTATCACGCAAGGCGATTAATTTTTTCCCCTTCAATAGTTTTTTAAAAATTTCGAATTGCGCATAAGTCAAATTTTCGCTTTCAAAACCTATTTTGGAAGAACTTTTTAAAATATTGGCGATTGTATGCCCAAATCCGCTTTTTTTATCGATGACCGCAATCTTCCTTTTGGGTAATTTATCTTGAGCTTGTTTTAGGTGGAAATTGGATGTTACAAAACGGAATCCATTTTTCAAAATTATTGTGTAAAATGCATTTTTATTGCCGTTGTCGATTATACCAGTCAGATAATAATTATTTGCCGCATTGCTAACAATAACGGCATCAATATTATTCATTCTTAGTGTCTTTTGCACACATTTAAATCTTTCGGGATGCGCCATAAATTTACTTTTTAAGCTAAATGAGGTAATTTGAAGAATAATAAGATATTATCACAACCATGGATAAAAATGAACAAAACGAGCCGAATTTGATGTTTGAAAAGAAATTTGCCTTTGACATCTGGGACGAGGCCACGACTAAAAAGGCGTTTGATTTCTGCGAGGGCTACAAAGATTTTTTGAGCGCAGCGAAAACCGAACGCCTGGCGGTGAAGTTGGCCGAAGCTGAAGCGGTGAAAAACGGTTTCAAGCGTTTGGAGCACGTTGGTGAAAGCAAAGAAAAAGGATTTAACGGCCCGGTTTATTCGATAAATCGTGGCAAAGCCATAATTCTGGCCAAACCGGGTAAAAAACCGGTCAGCGATGGGGTGCGTATGATTTTGTCGCATATCGATGTTTCCCGTTTGGATTTGAAAATGAGGCCTTTGTATGAGGGCGAACATATTGCTTATTTTAAAACCCAATATTACGGCGCGCCGAAAAAATACCAGTGGACGAGCTTGCCATTGGCAATGTACGGAGTAATCACGAAACAAGATGGAGAAAATATGGAGATTGCGATCGGAGATGATGAGCGCGATCCAATATTAATGATCACCGATCTACCGCTGCATTTGGATAAATTTCAAGCCAAAGAAAAGATCGACGACGCAATTCCCGCGGAAACATTGAATATTGTTGTCGGCAGCATCGGGGCAAGCGGAAAAGAGGGGGAAAAAGATCTCGTTAAAAAGAATATTTTAAAAATTTTGAATAGTAAATATGGGATTATCGAAGAAGATTTTGTTTCTGCGGATTTAGAGTTGGTCCCGCAAGGTTTGGCGCGCGATTTGGGTTTTGACCGCAGCTTAGTTTCGGCGTACGGCCAAGACGACCGGGCGTGTTCATACAGCGCACTGGAAGCTTTTATCCGGGCAGAACAATCAGATTACGCGAGTATCCTTGTTTTGACCGATAAGGAAGAAATCGGCAGCCATGGTCCAACAAGCGTCCAGTCCAATTTCATTATCGATTTTGTGAGTGAATTGCTGTATCTTCAAACCGGTATTCACGATGAAAATGTTTTGCGCGATACCTTTTTTAAATCAAAAGCGGTTTCGGCGGATACCACGTTGGCTTTTGATCCGGATTATGTTGAGGTTTTTGATACAAATAATTCCGCCAAAATAGGCGCCGGAGTTGCAATGGAAAAATATACCGGAGGACACGGAAAATATTATGCAAGCGAGGCGACATCGGAATTCACGGCGGATATTCGCAAAATGTTGAATACACAGAAAATAGTATGGCAAATTGGTGGCGGCGGGAAAGTTGATATCGGCGGCGGCGGAACGATGGCGATGTATCTGGCGAGATTGAACATGGATATTATCGACTTAAGCATTCCCGTTCTTTCCGTCCACGCGCCATTTGAGATTGCCAGCAAGGCGGATATATATTCGGCGTATTTGGCTTACAAGGCGTTTTTTGAAGCCAAGCAGTAATCTGCTTGGTGCTGAGCGTAACCGCGAAGTACGGAATAAATATTTAATTATATGATATTAAACACAAAAAAAATCTTTGGGTGGGTTGTCATTGTTATTGGTTTGGTGGTAATCGGTCAGGCGATAAATACTTCTTACCAGTTTTTTACCGCGAAGGCGGATTTCCCTGTGGTTTTCAAGGCACCTGCCGCGGTTCAAAATGTCGCGCCCGAACCCAAGCTGAATGTTGAGACAACTACCCCCGAACAGGCACAAGCCCAGTTGCAACAGGCGATGGGCGCGGCGACCAACCAGGCGATTGCCAACATATTGCCCGCGGATGCAATTTCGAAATTGTTAAACGCGATCGTTTGGTCGATTTTTGCCACTTTTCTGGTTTACGCGGGAGCGCATATCGCCGGGATCGGGATAAAAATGATCGGTTGAAAACAAACCTTGACCCATGGCAACAAAAAACCCAACCATTGCGGTTGGGTTTTTTGTTAAAGATCAGGCGCTTTTCAACAATTCCAGTGCTTTTTTAATTAAAATTTCGGGCAAAATGTTATCGGTGCTGCCTTTTATTGGAATCCCATAAAGGCCCGGATAAGTGTTTGCTTTGCGAAAAATCGGGAATAAATTCGGACTGCCCGCGAATATCAGCGGTTCGGTTTTCTTTGCCAGCACTGGCCGCAGGGCGTCATTGGCGATCTGGAAAAACCTTAACAACAAAACTTTTTCGGTTTCTTTGCCTTGTCCCTGGCTATGGAATAATTCGCTTTTTCCGCCGCCGCCATGGCTTTGCAGCTTACTTTCGAATGTTTTGTCCGGTTCCAGCTCTTTTATGCTCTTGGGCATGCCTGCCGCGGATATTTTTTCAAAGCGGCCATTTTGATTTTTATATAGAGCCAGGTTGTTTTTGCTTGCGGCCAGCAGATAAAAATTTTGTTCATCTCCGGCCATTTTTTTGATTCGGGCAGTGTCAAAACCCTTGCCGACATATATTGATTCTTTTGGTGCCGTCGGCAGTTCAAAATAGCGCAAAATTTGCGGGGCGGTAATGAAAACAGCCAATCCGGCCGCTTTCGTTTTCCAGGAAAAATGATCTTGCGCAAGAACGAATCCCGGTTCAACGAAATTCCGGGCAAAACTTTTATCGAAACCACTGTTAATAATCTGTTTAGCCGCGTTTTTCAAGAGGTTTTCCAAATTGATTTGGTCTTTTTTGCGGCCGGATAAACTATTTGATAACGGCAAATAGATTGAAATTGCGGGCGCGGATGTTTCTTTTCCGAGCTCGATAACATTTTCTTTGTTTAGTGATATTTTCATGTGGGATTATTGTTAAAAAATTCCATGCCTTAAGCTAAGCGAGAGCACAATGACTGTATCTGGGTTATGTTTGATAATTTTAACTTGCAGGCAATGTTGATGCTGCCGACCTTTAGTTGTTTATTGATTGTTTGTACTCCGCGCCAATTAAATTTTCGATTAATGGGATATTGTAATGTGAATTTACAAAAAACCGCCTTGCGGCGGCTTTAAATTTACTTGGCGGGATCGTTCACTTTTCCCATAAATAGGATGCTTCCGGATTGGTTGTGGATGATGGCAAAAATGAATGGGTGGTCGGCGTTGAATATCTTTGGCTGGGGCGGGTCCATTACCGCCGTTGCCGCGAACATTCCGACTCCGGTAGCTGCTGCGGCTTCCGTGCCTTCCTCGTTTACGTCGACATAAGCTTTATGGACGACTATGCCGATATAAAGGTTTTCATTGGCTTGGGACTTCTCGTACATTCCGGTAAAATCGGCTTTATCGAGATCAAAAGCGGTGGGCATTCCCATGGATGACAGTGTTTCATTCATATTGTATTCCGTGTCAAACTTGAATTTCGGCAGATAAACATCGGTTAAAGTTGATTTTAACGATGTTCTTATCCTTTTAAATTCGGCCTCGGAAAGATTTTTTTCAACTGAAACGGTTTTGCCGTTTTTGGGTAAAACGACGATCATCGACAAATCATTGTTTTCATAAGGCAATTCAACGGTTTGATAATCCGCGGTTTCTGTGTACCCGAAATCGTCTTGCCGGTTCATCATTGCGACTTTGATTTTTGATTGTGCGGCCGTGGTGAAATCTTTTTCCTGGGTTGCTTCTTTTTGGAAGGGCGCGCTCCATTTGCCTTTGAAATAAACCGCGTTTGTCAGCACCAAGCGGGTTGATTTATCAAGGGTTCCTTTCGCGAAAAGTTCGGGTATTTTGGCATTTGTTTTTGAGCTAACCCAGCTGTTGATGGTTTGGCGCGAGGTTTCGGTATCGGAAACAAAATCGACGTTTGTGGTTTTGCCGCCGTAATAAGTTTCAATCGTTTTGGCGTAGTTTGCGTCAAACGGGTATGATTTTTGTGCCCAAAGCGCGTTCGCGGTGGAAAGCTGGTAAGTTGCGTTTTTGGGATTGATTCCCGAATACAATTTTGCAAACGATTCGATGCGGGCTTGCGCGTCCGCGGGAAAATGCAAGACGGATTGAATTTCGTTCGCGGTTGCGCCGCGGGCGCCTTCATAAGTCATTTCCAGGGCTGAAGAAATGCTGTAGGGCGAGAAAAAAACGTTGTCGTTGGTATTTTTGTATTGATTGTATAATTCGAACGCGAATTGGTTGGCGGCATTCACGGTTTCCGACGAACTTTTTCCGATCGCATACTGTTTAAATTCCGAAGGTTTGCCTGATGTTTCTGTGGCGGTGTTGTTTTGCTCGGGTGCGGTCGATTTCAAATCATCTGTTGCCTGACCATTCGGGGTTTCCCGGTCGTTATTTTTTTGTGGCGCTATTAAAAAGTTGAAAATAAAATAACCGCTTGCCAGAATTACGGCCCCTATTAATACAATTGAAAGAACGCTTCCCTTCGTTTTTGTTTTCATGCTTGGATTATTATTCTATTTGATTAATTTTAGCATTTAAAATGCATATTACCACCCACCTCCTCCTCCTCCGCCTCCGCCCCCGCCGGCGGCTCCCGCGCCGTGCGCGCCCGAATCCGTGCCAATATTGGCGGCGATACCGGCGGACAAACCGTTCATGTGCGAGGTGAAGCTGTCGGCGTCGAAATTGCCGGAAAACGCGCCGGCATACCAGGCCGGATGATAAGCGGCAAAATAATCTTTCCCGTAGATCTGCTCCATTTTTGCGATCCAGAGCTTGGCCATGCCGAACATAATCGCGTAGGGAAGGAATTTTTCAAATATGTTTTCCTTTTCATTGAATTGCGCGCGGTACTTTTCCGCGGTTTCCATATAAAGTTTGAAACCTTTGATGCGCCAGTTGAGTTCCGCGCCGCTTGCCGTCCGTTTGGGCATCAACAGGCCGAATGTCAGCAAGATTGCCGCCGACAAAGCAAGCGCGGCCAAAACCATTACATTTGCCAAACCGGCGGTTGTTATTGCTCCAGAAAACAGAATTATCGCAAATACCAAAAAAACAATTTTTAACGTCAGGCCGCTTTGGTAAATCAAATTCTTTGCCTTTAATGATTCAAGGGCGGTTTTTTTGATTTCGGGCAAGTCTTTGTAAAAATTATTCTTCAATTTCGAAAGCAAAACGCTTTGTTCTGTTCCAAAAATCTTATCAATAAGAACAGCTTCTGGCTTGCCAAGTAACGTGGAATTTCCGCCGGTAATATTCAGGCGGAAATCCTGTTTTCCAAATATTCCCGATTTCGGTATTTCCTCTATTGTAATGTATTTTTTTACCGCCAGATCGACAATGGTCGCTGATATCAGTGAATCGCCGAAACTTCCATTCCTGTACAATAAACCCATTTCCATCGGGGTCATATTTTCCGGGATTTCAAATTCGGGAATTATGGTTTTATTGATAACGGGATCTTTGCCGTATTTATTCCAAACGCAAAAACTTAAAATGAATGCCATTAACGGAATCAGAAACCAAAAATAATCGCCGTACAATTCAATAAAACCGGGTTGGTAAGGTGTTGTGTTTCCTTTTGGAAAAGTCATTGACGCGGTGATCCCGATATGGGGATATATCATTTGTTTTGATTCGATGCGCAGGGTATTATTTTTTGTCCAATCGTGGTTTTCCAGAGGCGTCTCCTTAAAATTTGGATTGCCGCTGTAAACATAGGTTTCGCTGTTGGTTTGGTTGATTCCATCGGGAAAAACAATGTCCACGGAAAATTTTTCGATATCGATGTCCCAAAAATTTCCCAATATATTCCAATAAAGCTCATCGAAATCGGCGTTGCCGTTGCGGATTGCGTTTTTAACCAAATATATGATTTTATATTGGTTAACGCCGGCGACGGTTTTATCGGCATCGCCGATTTTCCAGGTTACCGTGTGGTTGAAATTGTCGGTGATCGCCGAATAAGGGATTTTGTTGCCGTCGAAATCGGTGATTCCAGCCAGCTCAACCGGCGTCTTAATGGTTCCTTTTTCGGTTTTCGCTTGGGTTGGAATGATGCGGAAAATCCCATGCTTGTCCGGCAAGTTCCCGCAATCGGCGATAATCTTTTCCTCGACCAAAAGCGACGAATCCTTATTGACGGTAATCGTCGATTGGAAATCCTTGATATACCAATCCGTGATTTGCGCGTTATCGCGCGCTTGCGCCAAAAATGGCAAAAAAACGGAAACGATCAATAAAATAAATATTTTTAATTGGTATTTCATTTTTTTGGTTTGTGTATTTCATAAAAAATATTGAATCCCGTCAATTTCATGATCCAAGTTTATTGATTTACAAGTTTTCCAACAACCGGATATTCGGTAAGTTGGGATTTGGAGTGCTGGGTGTTGAACGCGGCGGTGAGGTCTTGGCCGACATTGTGGCCGCGATGGGCGCCGTTGATGAATATCGAGCTTAAATCGTAGACAATGCCGTCAACGGCGGCATAGGCGGGACTGCCGTTTTTGCCGTCGTATATTGCCAATTCATCAAGGGTGAACGTTTTTAGATCATTATCGGCGGTTTGCGCGGTTTTTTTGATATCAACTCCGTTAGTTGGCGCGACCGGCGCGCTTTTTTGGTAGAAAAAACCGACGTAGGCAAAAAAAATGATAAAACCCGAATAAATCATAACAAGCGAAACCAGGGAATTTTGATTCCATTTGCGATTGCGCATCAGCGCCATGCGAATTGCCAGGAAAGTGTGAATCGAGAACGCGGCCAAGCCGATGGGCGTCAGAATATTCGAATGCAAATCAGCTGATAACTGTTGGTTTATGAAACCCTTGGTCATCCCGAAGCCGCTGATGAAAAACAAAACAATCGTTATCAAGAGCGTCCAAGCCGCGAAACGGTCGATTTTTACTAACCAACATTGGAAGCTGTTTTCCATTGATTTTTTTGTTATTATTACACCATTCTAGCAAAAAAATGCCTTATAGGCGAAATATTGAACAGTATTGCTAAATTTTGCGATCGCAAAATTTAGCAATACTGGCGATTATGTAAATTTTGCGATAGCAAGGAATACATAATTAAAACCAGTTGATCGAGGTCGCACCTCGGCTCCGCCAACTGGCGGATACGCCGAGGAACGACCTCAAATGCGAATAATCAAATGTTGAGGATTGAATTCCCAAAAACATCAATGTTTATTTGATGAAGCCGCCGGCTTGGAGGTTCCAGAGGGTTTTGTAGATGCTTTTCTTTTTACGGATCAAGCCTTGGTGCGTGCCTTCTTCGGCGATGCCGCCGCTGTCCATCACGATGATCCGGTCCATTTTGCGGATGGTTGAAAGGCGGTGCGCGATGGCGATGGTGGTGCAATTTTTCATCAGGATATCCAGCGCGTCTTGGATCATGGCTTCGGAATGGGAATCCAGCGAAGATGTGGCCTCATCCAAAATCAAAATTGGCGCGCGCTTCAAAATCGCGCGCGCGATGGCCACCCTTTGCCGCTCGCCGCCGGAAAGTTTTACTCCCCGCTCGCCCACCAGCGTTTTATAAGCAAGCGGCATGGTTTGCACGAATTCGTCGCAGTGGGCCAGTTTGGCGGCTTCGACGACTTCTTCATCGGAGGCATCGGGCCGGCCGTAGCGGATATTTTCCATGATCGTGCGATGGAACAGTGTCGGATCCTGGGGAACCAGGCTTATATTCGCGCGCAGGCTTTCTTGGGTGATTTTCTGGATATTCTGGCCAACGATCAGGATTTCGCCGCTCGCCGGATCGAACAACCGCAAGAGCAGTCCGGTGAGCGTGGTTTTTCCGGTTCCCGACGGACCCACCAGCGCCACTTTTTCGCCGGCGGCGATAGCCAAGTTCATGTTGTCCAAAACATTGCGGGTTTCATGGAAAGAAAAAACTACATTTTTGAATTCAATTTTTCCCGTAACTTTTTGCAGATCCTTTGCATTTGGAATATCGCGGATATCGTGCGGCAAAGCCATAATCTCCACCATTTCTTTGGAATCGGCCAGCCCTTGGTAAATACCCCGGAACATTCTATTAACGCCCCACAACTGATTGGCGATGCCGATAATGTAGGTTTGAATTAAAACAAATGTACCTACCATCGCCTGGCCGTTTTGCCATAAAATAATGGCGTAATAAAACGCGGCAAATTCAACCGCATAAATCAATAATTGCTGGCCAATGCTTACTGAATTTGATAATTGCCAGGTAAATAAAGTTTTTTGTGCTAGCTCGTTGGATATATTTTTAAAATTTGTTGATTCGCGAAAATAACCGTTGAATAATTTAATCGATATGTAATTTATAATGCTGTCGGACAGATGGCCGGTGGTTTTGGAATCGGCGAGCGCGGCGGCGATATCGTATTTCACCTTCCATTGCGAAAAAAATACATTGAAAATTATCACGATTATCGCCCATGCTGCGATAATCATCGATATTGCCGGAGCTACGAAGGCGGTAATAATTACAGCCCCAATAACCGTGATCGAGATCGGAATTAAATTAAAAATTAAAATATCAAACAGTCCCTCAAAAGAGCGGCTGAACCGATTAACTTTTTGCACCAGACTGCCGGCAAAGTTATTAACGAAAAAATCGCGCGAATGAAGTATCAAATAATCGAAAGCATTTTGTTTCAGTCGCGCCATTACTCTAGCTTCGATTATTGTTAATGTGAAGCGCGCAATAATGTTTAAAATCCAAATTATTCCGTGGATTATTGCAACCAAACCAATGATTTTGATTAAATTGGCAATATTTGGAGTAGATTCGCTTAGAGAATCAAAAAAAATTTTATAAAAAACCGGAACCGACAATTCAACTACTTCAATAAACACAAATGACGCGATACAAACCCAAAACAGCCGTTTTTGCGGCTTGATTCCTTGCCAGAATTCTCTAAAAACCATTTTTGTTGTGACTTTTGGGTAGTTGTTCATGTAAATAAACCGCCCCGCGAGGGGCTGATGAGTCAATTGTAGCATTAAAGAAGCCTATAATACAAAAAAAGCCCATGGCTGGGCGGCGCGGTGAAGAAAAACATTGAAAGTTAGGGTAAGGGCAGACGGTAGGTTTCGCCGGATTTAACTTGGTAATTGATCGGCGCGGCCATTGTTTCCAGGGCGACGGGAGCGGTCGAATTGGATTCGTTCGATTTGGATATCAAATAGCTGAAAAAAACTACCCCAAGGATGAAATTGCCGGCGATCAAGGCAATAAAATATTTGTTTTTGTTGTTTTTTGCGCCAATCGTTTTATCTGAAAAACTTTCCTCTCGCGGAAATTTATTTTTTTGGTTGAAATATTGGCTGAAATCGATTTCGCCGTTTTTTTTGATATCGATGCCCATTGTTTCCGTAAGTTGATTTATTTTTCCCATCTTCCCCAGAGCGAATAGCTTGCTCCGGTATTTTCCATTTTGCTGGCGCCGATTGTGTATTCGCAACAGCCCTTGCCTTCGCAGGTATTTCCGTTCTGGCAATCCTGGTCGCAGCAAGGCTCGTAGAAATAGTAATGGGCGGCATTGTTCATTGGATCGAGAGGCATCTGGCTCAAGATTCCCTGTTCGGTTACGAGGCTTGCCCAAATTCCGCTCGCATGGCACCAGTCTTTGCCGGTACAGCCTTCGGGAGCTCCCGATTGCTGGCAGCCGCAACCGGTGCTGCCGATGCTGCCGTCGAATGCCGCGTCGGAAGGAAACTGGCCGGTTCGCTCCCAATGCATGACCAATGCTTTTTCGATTGTTTCAATATCCTGTTTCCTGCTCGCGTCGCGGGCGTTTGCCCTGGCCCCCTGCATTCCAACCATTACCATGCTGCTTAGCAGGCCAATAATGGAAATAACCACCATCAATTCGATGAGAGTGAAGCCTTTTTGATTTGTGTTTGCAAATAATCCGCTCATTTCCAGTTTGTTGAAATTGTTGATGCTATTTATAAATAATACTGGATTAACAAACCGCTGGCAATGCTGATTCCGATCAGTAACGCGATTATTCGGACCACATTCATTCTATTTTTTTCTTCCTTGATTAATACTAAGATTCCCAATCCCGCGCTGGCGCATAAGCCGGAAATGACCGCGCCATAGGAAATCAATCCTTGTAAATACACTTCGGTGATCGCTACCGAGGCCGCGCAACTCGGAATCAAGCCGATGAACGCGGCAAGTACTGGCGCTAAATAAATATTGGAATCAAACAAGCTGATGATCGATTGGTCGCCCAAGCTTTCGATGGAAATATTTATCGCCAAGCTGATAGCCAGGATAAAGAAGAATATTTTTAAGGTATGAATGATCGGATGGAACAATATTTCTGCCGGTTTGAATTTTTTGGATGTCGCGCTAGCGCTGTGGCCGCAACAAGCCTGTTTTTCCAGAGCGGTTTCGTGATGATGGTTTTTGTCATCCTTCCCACGGGAATAGTCGGCGATGTGGTCGAAGACCTTTTTGTTGCTTTTTCTGAACGCGAAATCAATGGCGTAACCGCCAATAATAGCAATGGTGAATTTTGTCAGCAGAAGCGGCAAGATGATCCCGGCTTTGCCAGGCTGGGATAAAATCAAGGGCAGGGCTTCGTCGGAAGTGGAAATGTAGACCGCCAGCAAAGTTCCGGTAGTGAGCAGCCTTTGCGTGTACAAAGCCGTGGCGATTACCGAAAAACCGCATTGCGGGAATATTCCCGCAATTGCGCCCAGCAACGGCCCGGCCGGGCCGGAAATTTTCACTTTGGAAATGATGCGATCGCCAAATTTATATTCCGCCAGTTCAATGCCGATATATATCGCCAGCAAAAGCGGCATCATTCCCAATGTTTCAAAAAATGTTTCCTGGATTATTTCTAGCATGATCAAAAAAATCAAATTATATTAAAATGCGGCCATTATTTCTTTTTAAACCAAAAATAACCGCAATACAAGCGAAGCCAAAAATTATGAGACCGATGACTGTAAGCCATCGGTCAAGTTCATTATCTTGGAGGTGGAAGAATATTCCATTCCTCCGATTTTTTGGGAAGCAAAAATCGTATTGTTTCCCATCGATACATTCATCCCGTTTGATAGCGAGATGACTTGCGTGCCCCTTTCGGAGGAATCCAGGCTTTTTGCCGCTGCCTTGATATCTTCGATTGGGCTCGCATCGGTCATGTTGGTGATGAATGCCAGCAAGACCAAAATCAAGATTTTCTTCATTGCAATTCCCTTTTTATGAATAGATGATAGCATAAAAATAGGATTTTGTCAATACTACAAAATTCCCCGGCGTTTCATTTCCCAGAAGCATTTGGCAGTTATTTGGATGTCGGCGGCGGCGTTGTGGGCATCGGCGAATTCCGTTCCGAAAAGCTGGCGGTGCAGTTCCGAAAGTTTGGGCCATTTGTAGCCGTAGCGGTTTTTCAGAGCGCAGTATTCGGTGGCGCATTTCATGGTGCAGATTGAATTTTTCCCGGCCAGATGGTTTTTCATGCCGTTGCGCAAAAATTCCGCGCCGATGATTTTTTCGTCGAAGCTGATGTTGTGGCCGATAATGAATTCCGCGCTGGAAACCGCGTCCTTGAATTCCCGCAGAACGCTTTTTAACGGATGCCCTTCATTATCCGCCTTTTGGGTGGTAATGCCGTGGATTTTTGCCGCGGCCTCGGGAATAAGGAAACCTTCGGGTTTGATAATGCAGTTTTTAGATGATATTTCCTCACCCTCATTGTCGTGAAGTATCCAGGCGGCTTGCACCATCCGGGGCCAATTGGCCAAATTTTCAACCGGTTCGTTCCATCTTAAAGGTAATCCGGTGGTTTCGGTGTCAAAAAATAAGTACATAGGCGTATTTTCAAATTTATGCTACCTGGATATTTTATAACGATCGGATGCATCCCACAACCGGGCATTGCGCAACAAAAAAGCCCTTTTGGGGCGATTCAGTTTGCGGCTAAGGCGATTTTTTTCAATCTGGGCCATTTTTTTATTTCCGCTTCGCGCTTCAGGGCTTCTGAGCGCGTCGCAAATTGTTCGGTATGGATGATCTTTGCAGCTCCCCGCGAAACGGTGTAATGCCCGCCTTTTTTATGTTTGTGTTCTTTGAGCCTTCTTGCCACGTCAGTGGTAATGCCGGTGTAAATGCTTTTATCGCCGCATTGCAGAAGATAGACAAAGTACATATCAATATGCTTTTGCGAAAAGCACTCTTTTTTCCGACGGTTTTCCTGATTTTATGCATTTGCCGCTTTCTTGCGGCTGGTCGAAGGGAATGCAGCGGATGGTCGCGCCGGTTTCTTTTTGTATTTGACCTTCAACCTCTGCTTCGCCGGACCAATGCGCCAGCACGAAATATCCATCGTCGATCGATTTAACGAAATCATCCCAGCGGTCAACGGTTTTTGTTTTTGTTTTTTGATCAGCGAGTGCTTTATTGTAAAGGTTTGTTTGGATATTATCCAAAAGGTTGGCAACTGATCTATCGATGTTATCAAGAGATGCTATTGTCTTTTCGCCGGTATCGCGACGGACAAGAACGGCATTGCCTTTGGAAATGTCTTTGGGGCCAAGTTCGATCCGTACCGGGACGCCTTTTTTCTCCCATTCGAAATATTTTTCCCCGGGCCGAATGTCGCGCGCGTCAACTTTTGATTTGATGCCGTTGCCATTGAGCAACTTATTTATTTCCTGTGCTTTGCCGATGACGGTTTCTTTGTCGGTTTCCGAAGGCGCGATGGTGGTTATCACTGCTTGGATGGAGGCGATTTTTGGCGGCAAGACCAATCCTTTGTCGTCGCTGTGAGCCATAATGAGCCCGCCGATCGTGCGCGTGCTTAAGCCCCAGCTGGTTTGCCAGCCGTATTGCGGCGCACTATTTTTGTCCAAAAATTTTATGTCAAAAACCTTGGCGAAATTCTGCCCCAAATTGTGCGCAGTCGCGAATTGCAAAGCTTTGCCGTCCTGCATCATTGCTTCCAGCGAATAAGTACAAAGAGCCCCGGCGAATTTTTCCGATTCGGACTTGGTGCCCGCGATCACCGGGATCGCCATAACGTTTTGGGCAAAATCTTTATATATCCCGAGCATTTGCCGCGCCCAGGCATCGGCTTCATTTTGGGTTTCGTGGACGGTGTGGCCCTCCTGCCATAAAAATTCGACCGTCCGCAAGAAAAGACGGGGCCGCATTTCCCAGCGCACCACATTCGCCCATTGGTTGATCAGGAGCGGCAAGTCGCGATAGGATTTAACCCATTTGGAAAACACCTCGTACATAACTGTTTCCGAAGTGGGGCGGACTACCAGCGGTTCATCGAGTTTTTTCCCGCCGGCGTGGGTGACCACGGCCACTTCCGGGGCAAAGCCTTCCACGTGGCTTTCTTCCTTTTTCAATAATCTTTCGGGTATAAATAATGGAAAATAAGCGTTTTGTACGCCAAGGTCTTTGAATTTCGCGTCCAGTATTTTTTGGGTGTTTTCCCACAGCGCGTATCCATTCGGCTTGATCACCATGCATCCGCGCACCGGGCCGTATTCGGCCAGGTCCGCGGCGGCAATTACGTCCAAATACCACTGCGAGTAATCTTCTACACGCGAAGTTATCTTTTTTTCCGCGAATTTATCATTGGGTTTGGTTGGGTTTGTATCGTTCATCATAATAAAATATATTTGCACAAAAAAGGCTCAAATACAACTTTAAAAATTGCAACTATTCAGTTTTCTTCGGTAATATTAACGCCTATACTTATTAATCGCGGATTCAAGAACCAGCCTCCCAAAATACAGAGACTGGTTCTTAAATCCGCTTTTTTCGAAGTATTTGAAAATCGCCTTCACGCCGGCAAGATTGCGGTCGAGCTCGATGGTGTTGTGGGTTGCCAGTTCCACGGTCATTGCCGGTATGTCAATTGAAGCGAGCCAGTCGGTGGCGTCGCCAGTAACTTCGTATTGGGTGAAAGTTTCCGCCGTTTTATATCCCGATGCTTTGGAATAGGCGTTCATCAAGCTGACGGTTTCGGGAAGCATATCATGGCCGCATTGTGAGCCGTAAATGGTATTTGATTGGCTGTGCCAAAAAATTACCGCGGCGGGATTATTGCTTAAAACAAATTGTTTTAAAGCCGCGCTTTCCGGTTCGGAGAACGCCGCCTTCCCCCCGCTCACCTCATTCCCCTTCCAAACCGCTTGCGCTTTCCAATTGCAGCCGAAGTTGCGGTTAAGATCAACTCCGTTGGCGTTGAGCCTTCCCTCTTCGTTGGATCCGGCGGAAACATCCGAAACCGTAAACCGCCCTTCCTTGCGGATCGTTTTAAATACCCCGTCAGGATTCAGAGACGGAATGACCGTTACGGTCAGTTTTTTTGGAATCGATTCGCGATTTTGATCAAGGTAATCGATCAATTCGTAAGCCAATATCACGCTGTTCCATTCATAGCCGCCGTGGATCCCGCCGATAAAAACAAGCAAATTATTTCCATTTCCGAACGTATATGACTGGATTTTGCGCCCTTTTGCAGAAAGCCCGATCGATTCAATGCGCGGATCCGCGATCTTTGGTTCCGCGGGCGGCGCGGCCATCTTGGCCGACGGCGGAGTTTCAATTTTGGGCGCGACAATTTTAGTTGTCTCTTTCCGCGGGGACGATAACAAAAACAATGCCGCGCCAAGCACGGCAACGCCAAAAACAGAGATTGCGGTCTTAATTCGAAATTTCATCTTTTATCCGGGCGGTGTATTTTTTGCTCCGATTATTTTGAATAATGATCGAAAATAGCTTTTATTCCGTCAAGATTTTTCCCCCATTCGGGGTCGTTGGCGGCGGCAAGAATAACGCCGATCGCGGGGACGTTATTTTTAGCAAACCAGTCGGTCATATCGCCGGATACTTGGTATGATTCAAAATTTTTGTGGGCGGGATAGCCCGAAGCTTTCGCGTAGATGTCGGTGATTGCTTGCGTTTCGGGTAGAATGCCGTTGCCGCAACTTGATGAGTATACCCCGCCGGCAGTGCTGTACCATGCGATCACTGCGGTTAGCTTGTGGTTTTGCGCGTAATCCCGGATCGCCGCGCTTTCCGGTTCGGAAAATGCCGCCTTCCCCCCGCTTACGGGCTTGTTTTGCCAAATGCCTTGGGCTTTCCAGCCGCAATCGAAGTTCCGGTTCAGATCCACGGATGTGCCATTGAAACGTCCCGAAATCCGCGCGTCTGGCGACGACGAAACATCGGCAGCGCTGAAACGCCCTGTTACGCTCACGACTTTGCTCAGGCCGTCCGGATTCAGAACCGGGATTACCGTTACTTTTACATTCACGGGTACTGCGTTTGGACTTGCTTTTAGATAGTCGATCATTTGGTAAGCAAGAAGAGAGGTGTTCCAGGAATAACCGCCGTGGATGCCGCCGACGAATAAGATTTCTTTTGTTCCAGTGCCGAAATTATACGCAATGATCTCGCGATTCATAATCGATTTCCCGATAATTGTTTCGCTTTTATTTATTGGTTCTACCGCTTGCGGTTCTTCGGGCGTTTTATTTTTTATCTGATCTTCAACTTTTGGAGCATTGTCGTTTTGCGCCGGGGTTACGGTTTCCGCGGGCAAATTAGCTGGCAATTCAGTTTTGTTTTGAGGAAGATTGGCAAAATAATATAAAATGCCGACTCCGACAATGACTGCAATGGCCAGTAGAACAGTATTTTTTTTCATGGTTACGATGTTGTTAGTGTTTATTTTTTATAATAGCATGAAATTAAAATATTTGCCGCGCTTCTTTATTTAAATAAGCATGATCCAGATACGGGATTCAGTCCCAAAGCTTTGGCGCTGGTTTTACAGATCGTTTCAATCGATGATGGTTTCGCGAAAATATGGTTTTCTTCGGGGATGGAAACGATCTCGGCGTTTTTGTCGGCGGTTTTCAAGAGCTCGTAGAAAGTATAGGACTGGTCGGGATTTATCGTCGTGTCCGCCATTCCGTTGATAATGATAACTTTTTGCTCGGGGGTTAATTTATTTACCGCGGCGGTAATCGAAGCCTGTTCGTACAATTTGGGATCGTTGGGGTCGTACAAATTGTTGAAGTGGACGTTAAACAGCGAAGTCCTCAAATAATTGAGCAACGTGCGCCATTCAAACACTCCGTTGATCGCGATCGCGCCGCTGAATTCATCGGGATGGGCGACCAGCGCCCGCGGAGCAAGATAACCGCCATAACTATTTCCTATCAGGTAGACCTTGCCTTTGAGATTGAGCTTGCGCTGTGTTTCCCGGAATGAATCATAAACATCGTTCACGTCGTTTTTTCCGACGTTATTGACCAAATCATAGGCCGTGCCATTCCCGTAGCCGTAACTTCCGGCATAATCCATTTTGAGGACAACGGCGCCTTGCAGCGCGAGCTGGTCGAGTACCCAATCGTAAACCGCGTAGCTTGGATAAGAATGGTAATCCTTGCCGATTTGCCGGAAGGGCCCGCCGTGCAACCATATCACCAAGGGGGTTTTGGGAGATGTTTTAAGGTCATTATTTTTTATTACGACGCCGCTTGCACCGTTTTTAAAAGTAACCACTTCTTTGGAAAGATTTTTGTCCGCCGCGGATTTTTTCAAGTTCAGCTCGTTGAACTTTTTCGTGTTCGGATCATATAAAACCGGCACCAGATTCGGCCCGGATAATTTGCCCAGTAAAATCTTTCCACCAAGCGGCCTCATTTCATACAAATATCCGATATCGGAGATGACCGAATTGAAATTGCGGGACGAAATGTCATAGGAATACAAATTCCAATTGAGAGGATTTTTTTTGTCGTTGCCCGCGACCAGCAAGGTGCTGTTGCCGGGGAACCAAATATCCAGGGCGGTATTGATCGCGTTGCCGCCGATCGTTTCCGCGGTGTTTAATGGCGATGACCGGATATCTGTTAAATCCATCAGCCGCGCGGCGGAAAATCCGCGGCTGTCTTCGAGGAAAGCGAAACGGCGGCTGTCGGGCGAAAACGCAAACAGCCGGTTTTCGTCAGTGAGCAGTTCCCAATTTTTCGGCGCGGAATAGCCAAACCGGTATTCTTTGACAATTTTATCCGTGAAATCCAGCAATATCGTGCTTTTCGTGCCTTTGTCCAGCGGCGCGAAGTAAGCGAGCCAAAAGCCGTCCGGCGAAAGGGTTTCGTTGGTAACATTATCGGAAACGCTTTTTCTCGCTAATTCCGAATTTTGGCTTAAATTGAACCGGACAAAATCCCTTTTTCCTTTGGAATCCGCGACCGTGGCGAAGATGACTTCATTTTTGTTATTCTTCGGCCAGTAGATGCTTTGTATGTCGTCGCTGATGGATAACTGCTTGCCAAAAGACCATTGGTTTTGGAAGTTCGAAGAAAAAAAATAACGGGTGATTTTTTCGGACTGGGTTTTCTCTGTTGTTTTGTAAATCACCGAATTTTTGTTCGCATTGTACCATGCCTGGTCGTTCGCAATGGCCAAATTATCGTTCGCCGGAAATTTTTTCTGGTCGGTTTTCACGCATGAGCAGCTATCCAAGTCGCAGTTATAATTTTTCAGCGCCCCGAACGGGCCCCAGGAAAGCAAAAGATTGTTTTCCGTGTTGGCGATCGGCTTGTAGTAATTATAGGTGAACGCAAAAGACGCCGCCGGGAAAAACGCAACCAATACGCCGCAAACGCCGCTCCAAAAAAGTTTGTTCATGGTCAAATAATTATTTTAGCCAGAATACCATCTATCCTTGAACTGCGCAATTTGTTTTGATGTATCACTGGAACAAAACACTCTTATATTTTAAAATCTGTAACTCCCTGAGGTCTTGCCTCAGGGTTACAGATTTCGAGGATTCCAAAGGGGTGCCCCCTTTGGTCGATCTGCAGGGTCAACGCCCTGCAGTATCGAAATTCATTTGGAAAATA
>JBAYLX010000010.1:0-21947 GCA_041663885.1 Minisyncoccota bacterium
AAAAGTGCTTTCGACAATCACATTTTACCAAAATTGCCCTGTTTTTGCTTTAAATGAGGCTGAAAAAGTGTAGGCACTTCAGCGCATCGCCAACCAGTCTTGAAGTTAGTTGGAAGTAGCCACGAAGGTATTTCGGAATCCGCGCCATTCCAGCCGCCTATTGATTGGACCGCCAAAAGAAGCTAGATTAAAAATACTTAACTAAGGCTATATGGCTTTAAAAAAACCGACGGTCAATGACGGCATATCCGATAATTTCCTGAATGAAAACCTATACCGGTCTCTGTTCGCGGCAATGACCGAAAGTTTTTCGTTGCGCGAGCTGGTCTTCGATTCCAAGGGAAAAGTGGCTGGCTATCGTTTCCTGGAAGTAAATCCATCTTTTGAAAAATTCATCGGGTTCAACCGGAAAAACATCGTTGGCAAATTGCGCAGCGAAATTCCCGTTGCCGCGAATCAAGAATCTTTGGACATCTATGAAAAAGTCGCACTCACGGGAAGGCCGGCGCGGTTTGAAAGCTACAATAGATATTTAAACAAATATTTTTCCGTGTATGCCTACCGGGTCGCGAAAAACCGGTTCGCGACGATTTTCACCGACATCACCGGAAAAAAAATCGCCGAAAAAATGCGGCGAAAGGATCAATTAAAATTAAAAAAATACACCGCTGATCTTGAAAAAGCGGTATTTGAGTTGAAAAACCTGCAGCTGGCCGTGGAAAACGCTTCCGATATCATCTTTATCGCCGATTCAAAAGGGACAATCCTATCCATAAATAAAGCCGCCGAATCGATTTTGGAATATGTAACAAATGATATTATCGGCAAAAACATCGCATTGTTCGGAAGCCCCGTTGATCCTGATTTTTACCGCAAAATGTGGTGCGAAATAAAAAAAGGAGGAAGAATATTTTCCGGAGAAGTGGCGAATTTGAACAAAAACGGCAAAAAAATGGTTTTCGACCTCAAGACTTCGCCGATTTTGGACCGTTCCGGAAAAATCCTTTTTTTCATCGGCATCATGCGCGACCGAACCGAAGCCAAAGAAATCGACCGGGCAAAAACTGAATTCATTTCGCTGGTGGCGCACCAACTGCGCACTCCGCTTGCCACAATGACCATGGCCGCGGAAATGATACTGAAAGGCAATATCGGCGAAGCGGACAATGCCGTCAAAGAACAATTAAAAAATATATATGATTCCGCGTATCAAATGAGCGGCATGATCGAACTGTTTCTGAACCTTTCGCGCATCGAATTGGGACGGCTTCAGATCGATCCGGAACCGATAAAAATGGATGATCTGGCTCGAGATCTAACAAAAGAAATCCAGCCCCAAGCCGCCGCTAAAAACATTGTTTTTGAAACGAAGTTCGAACCGAATCTGCCATTCGTGAATTTAGACCGCCGGATCATGCATATTGCTTTGGAAAATCTGCTCACAAACGCAATCAAATACACCCCTGAAGGCGGGAAAATCGTCTTCACCGTGCGCGCCGAAAATAACAAAATAATCTCCTCCATAGCCGACAACGGCCGCGGAATTCCAAAAAACGAAATGCCTATGATCTTCACTAAAATGTTTCGCGCGACAAACGTTGGCGATATCAAAGGAATGGGATTGGGGCTGAACATGGCAAAAAATACAATCGAGCAAAGCGGCGGCGCGATCTCGGTCCAAAGCGAAAAAGACAAAGGATCTGTTTTTTCGATCTCAATCCCGCTCTCTGGCATGAAAAAAAGAGCGATCCGCATGGAATCGTGAGGTCGCGGAAGACATCAGGTATTAGGAAGCAGATTTTTACACTTTTAGCCGATAGCCCACGCCCCGGATCGTCTCGATCACCCGCGCTTCTTTGTCGTTGATCTTTTCCCGCAACCGATTGATGTAGACATCGATGATATTGGACATCGAATCAAAATCAAAATCCCAAATGTTCTCGATGATGTCTTCGCGTTTAAGCGCCTGATTGGGATGGCGCATGAAATATTCCATCAGACGGAACTCCTTTAGAGTCAAAACCATCTCTTTCCCAACATTGGTGGTTTTTCGCGTCGCCGCGTCGAGCGTCAAACTTCCAACCTTCAATTCCGTAGGCAACACTTTTTCCGGCCGCCTCGTCAACGCGCGGATCCGCGCCAGCACTTCATTGAAATGAAACGGCTTGACGACATAATCATCGGCGCCCGCGTCCAAAAGTGTTATTTTATCCTCCACGCTGTCGCGGGCGGTCAGCACCAAAATCGGCAAATAAATATTATACTGGCGAATGTTTTTGCAAATCTCCAAACCGTTTTTTTTGGGCAGCATCAAATCGCAAACAACCAGATCGTAATCGGTGTGGTGCATTTCGATCCGGCGCTGGCCCTGGTCTCCGTCAAGCACGTAGTCAACCGCGTACCCTTCGCGCTCAAGCCCGATCTTCAAAAGCTTGGCCAGATTCTCCTCATCTTCAATGATCAATATTTTCATAGTTGTTTATTAAGCAAAATGTTACTTTCATGTTTCATCAATCATACCAGGCAATTTATTAATTAATGATTAAAACAGGCTTAAGCATCGATTAAAGCAAAAACGGGCAAACCCCGTTTTTGGAAAAAAGAAATTATTTCGCCGGGATTGCCGCCGGAATGTTCGGAGCGGATCCGTCTTTCTCCGATTGCTTAAAAAAAACCGGATCGATTGTGGTATCAAAGCAAGTATGCCCGATTCCGTGGCTCCAGTTTTGAGGAGCCGTGCTCAATCCCGGCTGCGAATAGTAATATGGATTCGTTCCGACCGCTGCCAGAGGAGTTTCGGTTTTGAAATCAGCGCAAAGCTTGAATGAAAGAGTTCCGGTAACCGAATATTCGTATTGCCAACTCGTTTCCGGATCTTTGGGCACATCATAACCAATCGCGCTTAATTCACCGAGGTCTTTGGGCAACGCCGCCTTTTGCCCCCAATAATTGGCAACAGAATTTTCAATTTGCCGCAAAGCGCCCGCTCTTTGTTCATCGAAACGGATATCCCTTTGTTTCGCCGGAGACCCGACCAGAAAAAATCCATACGCGATACTGGCAAGGATCGCGGCGCCCGCGATCCAGGCGATCTTTTTGGGCATACCGCTGGCTTTTTCCTTTTTCTTCAAGTCCCAAAGGTAATAACCGAAAATTGCCGCAGTTACGATCAGAATGACCAATGATTTCAGGAAAAATTGCGCCGTCAGATCGCCCCGTAAAAAATTGAACATCAAAATCACCAAGTCAATGATCATGGTTAGCGCCGAAACGAACAGCGTGATATACCACAGCCATTTGCGCACCCCCGCTTCGCGTTTGGACGGGTTTGCCAAAAGATCTTTGCCGATGATCCAAGAAACCAGAATATGCACCGGAAACGCCACCACCAAAACCGAAGTTCCCCAGATCAGCGTCATATATATTCCACTACCAAAACCTTGAGGATTAAGCTTGTCGGGAACCAAAAAATTGATAATCTGCCACCACAAAGTGATAAAACCGATCACGCTCAAATAGATTGTCGCCGCCGACAAAAGATGTAAAAACGCATCTTTGGCGGTTTCCTTGCCCGCCGGATTCAATTGATTTGTGTTTTCCATATTTTTTATATTATTTTATAAAATCAATTCGATACTAACAATAATTGCCAAATCGCATAGTTAAGATAGGCGGCAAAGCTGACCCAAAGGATATAGGGAACCAGAAGCCAGGCCGCGGCTTTGGAAATTTTGGAAAACGCGGCAATCGTCGCCAAAATCGCCAGCCAAAGGATTATGATTTCGGCAAACGCCGCGCCCGGATTCCTCGTTCCGAAAAACAGCGCCGACCATAGAACGTTGAGCGCCAGCTGGGCGGAAAAAATCCCGAACGCGATTTTAACTTCTCGGCGCGCCCAACCTTTTGACAAAATCATATAAACCGCGATCCCCATCAAAGCAAACAGCAAGGTCCACGCCGAGCCAAAAACCCAGGAAGGCGGAGTTAGCGCCGGCTTTGACAGCAACACGTACCACGCCGGAATCGCCGGAATCGTAAAAATTGCGCCAAAAATTCCAATAGCTTCGACGCAAATTATCGCAAAAAGCAATTTAATGAAATCTTTAATTTCCATATTTTAATTTTGCTTCTTTAGCGGCATCAAATATCTTTGATTATAACAAAGCGTTTATTAACAATCCATTAAATTGCCGAGAAGCCATTATGTTTCAAAAATACAAAAAACCTTGCCTGGATTTCTCGCCCCGAGCGATCATTTACATCCTTAATCAAAAAAACGGGAAAAACCCGTTTTTTCCGATTGCCCAAAATGAATATCTAGCTGCCCTGCTTTTTGTTGCGGTGCTTTTTTAAAAACCGGCGGTGCGCGGTTTTGTTTTTGTTCTTATTGGGATTGTGTGAATTTTTCATATTATTTTTTGTTAATCATTAGTCCTTTCTTTTTTGTATCGGCAGCGACGTCATCCACATTATGAACGGCCGCCTCAGCTTATCCAACGGCCATTCCTCGCCTTCAAAAAGCGCAGGCTTTTCCGTCCGGAAACGCACAAGCAGCGCCGCCGTCGCCCGCAAATTGACGGGAGACAGCTTGTTATGATCCAATAAGAATTCTTGTTGAGTCATGGATTTTTCAGGTTTGCCGCGCCAAAGCATACCTATGTAAAAATTATATTTTCCAAATGTGTTTCGATACTGCAGGGCGTTAACCCTGCAGATCGACCAAAGGGGGCACCCCTTAGTAGATTACTCCCGGATTACCTAAGGAATCCTCAAAATCTGTAACCCTGAGGCAAGACCTCAGGGAGTTACAGATTTTTAAACAAAAAGCGACCCCTAACCGCGTGAGTCGCAAATATCATATCCATTTCGCTGCAAAGCGAGATGGCAACGCATATCTATTTGTGTTCGAAACTCTAATAAATTAACACTACATCATAAACACAATAAAAGCAACGCCCAAACGACAAAAGACGCCCCGAAAAATTTCGGAGCGCCTTTTTGATCGGCCGATTAGATGCGGGAAACATTCACCGCCGCCGGGCCTTTTTCGCCATCGATGACTTCAAAAGTGACGGTATCGCCAACTTTCAATTCATCATAAGTGACGCCTTTCAATTCCTTGGAGTGGAAAAACAGGTCCTTGGCCTCCCCTTCGCGGGAAATGAAACCAAATCCTCTTTCCGTAAGTGTCTTGATAGTTCCTTCCATGTTTTTTTAAAATTAATTTAATTAATTAACAACGGGAAAATCGACTGTTTTTTTTGCTTTATTGTCCTCGTTTTTCCACTATAGCACACAAATCTCTTCTTGCCAAATCCCGCCAGTTTTCAATCCCGGTATTTTTCCACCATCAGTGCGGCGACTTGCGGATTCACCAGCTCGTTAAGCGTTCGCATGTCTCCGGTTTTAGCCGCCAACCGCGCCGCCGTGGAAGAATATTTTTCGTATTTTTTATCGCCAATGATGTAATGATAATGCATGATCCCGAGATTATCGCGATTGTGCACCATCACCGCGTTTTCGTAAATAACATCATTGTTATCGCGAATCCCGCGGATCATGACAATTATATCGTCATCGCCGCGCCCCGCCAAAGATTCGTCAAACGTCATCACTTTGATGTTTCCGCCCAAATCATACGTTTGCCACATCCGCTTGCATTCTTCGGGAGTGAAAATATTTTTTTCCTCTTTGACGGGATTCACCGAACAAACCACGTCAATTTCCCCAAACGCCGCGGCCGCGCGCCGGGCAAGATCGACGTGCCCGTAATGCGGCGGACAAAAAGTCCCCGGATACAAGTAAATTATTTTCATTGCCAGCTTATTATAATATTTCCATTCTACAAAAGAATCGCCGCTTTGGCGATTCTTTCCGGCGGTAGATTATTTTTTTTTGCTTTTTTTTGAAATCTTTATTTTATTTTTTCTGGCCTTAACGCCAAATGCCGGCACTATTGCTTCCCTGGATTCTTCCGCTGCCGCAACTTCATTCTTTTCTTCTTTAATGCCCGCCATCGATTCCAACACCCGGACCAACCGGTCCATCTTTGAATTAATCATTTCCAGCTGCTTCTTTATTCCATTATTATTCTCATTGTCTGAGTTGCTCCTGAAATCCGGCCGGGAAAAAAATTTGTGTTCATTAAAACTTCTTTTGGGAAACCTGTCACCGCCGCGGTCATCACCCTCGGCTTTCTTCCCCTGGAAACAATTATTGCAATACAACGGCCGGCCTTCGATCGGCCGGAAAGGCACTTCGCAAGGATTGCCGCACTTGGCGCATGTAGTTTGGTGCATTGTGATCGAACCCCGATCCCGGCCGCCAAAACCACCTTGGCCTTTATTGAAAAAATCCGGCCGATTGCCATCCCTTCCGCCAAAACGCTTTCCTCCTCCTGGTCTGAAATCTCCCATATTTTTTTATAGTTATAACGCAGTATGCCCTATTCCCGGCCAAAAAGCAAAGAATACCCACCCTCAACCGTCAATCAAAGAAGGATGCCTGGTATTGGTCGATTTCACGCTGGTCAAGGTCGTAGAAATTTTTGCCGTCATCGTGCAATCTTTTCGCCAAAGCCTTTCCCACATATCTCCAATGCCATGGTTCGAATTGGTAATATTTGTTGTTCTGCGGGTAAGAAAGGACGAACCCGTAAGTATGCGCGTTGCCAAGCAACCATTGGTAGGCATCGGTTTTCTCGAAATCGTCGAAACCGGCCCCGGCTTGGGGCGTGGTAAGATCAACGGTCGTGCCCAGCTGATGTTCCGAAAAACCCTGGTCGGCGGAAAATTTATTCGCTCCCGAACCATAGATCATTTTGTAGGATGATTTCAAGCTGTTCTGGGCGCCAAACGACCGGTAGGCCGAAACTACTTTGAAATTGATATTATCCGCTTTGGCGGTTGCCAGCAGCGCGTTCAGCGATGGGGCGATCTTGGAATTTATCAAATAATCTTCATTAGGATTGAAAGTATAACCCGGATCGATCTTGGCAAACGATTCCGGAATGTAATTCTCATTTAAAAAATAAACTTTGGAATATTTTTTCAACAGCTCCTTGTCGGTCTGCTTTATTTTTTCCAGAACATTCACCGTTCCCTTGATATCGCTTATCTGCGAACCGAAACCGTCCATCCGGCTTTTTTCAAGGTTATAGGCCATCTGGCAGTCGTAAAGCTCGATCGTCGTCGTCGCCAGCGTATCTTGGGTTGCCACCAGCGCCTGGGTCGTCGTCGCCAGTTCGCTCTTGGTCGAATCGATAACCGCGTTCAGATTTTTGATATCATTATTGAGCCCTCTTACCGCGGCGGTAAAACTACCCGTAATCCAAGTTATTTCATTTTCCAGCACCGAATTGCTTTCCTTCAAAAAAATATTTTCGAACAAAAAATACGCGGCAACCCCCAATCCGGCCGCAACCAGCGCGAAAAAAAACAAAAAAGATTGATTGATCTTCATAGAATCACTATAACACCCAATCCGAATTTAGAAAAACCCGGCATCAACCAAATCATTCCGTCCCAATGGGAATATCGCCGCATTTGGCTCGCGCCGCATCAACTGTCGCGATTATGTCATCGATATCCGGTTCAACAGCGACCAGCTTGCTCCCGTTTTTGAGCTCCAAAGAAACATCCTTGCTGTGCGACTGGAAAGCTTTTACCGCCCGGCATTCGCTAATCGCCAACCTTATCGCGTCCCAAGTCGAAATTGCGTCAAAAGCGGTTGTTTCCAGTTTCTTGATCATGCCTTCGCGGTCAAAACCGGAAAACCGCTGCCGCACTTTCTCGGGAAATATCCGCTTGATATCCTCATCATTGAAAGAACCGTCCCGAGGGACTTCATCGGTAAACCTACCCAAATCGTAAAAAGATAGCTCGTTGGGATAATTTATTTTCGCAGGCAAAGACGTTCCGCTCGCCAAAACCAATTTTCCGCCTTCGATACTGTATTCGCCGCAATAAACCCAAACGTAATAAGGAAAAATTTCGTTTTCCGGATCAAGATTTTGGACCGCGCAAAAATTGAAACTGTTGCTTTTAGTTTTCCAGCTGAATTTTTCCTGCGTCAAAAAATAATCCTTAATGGCCTTTTCAACTGCTTTGCTTTTAAAACCGGATGTCTCGCTTTCGTTTTTTGCCGGACAGACCCCGCCTCCGCAGGTTTCAGTGGATGGTTCAGGCGGGCACGGCAGGAATTCACAATCCGGACCGCTCCGGCTCACGCTCAAACCGCCAGGGCAAAGCTTTGCCTCTTGGGTGCAAGCAGCCGGCAAAGAATCCCGGGTATTGGAATAATTTCTCCAAACAAAAAAACCGATCCCGACAGCAACAACCGAAAAGAAACCGATCAATAAAATCCTATTTTCCTTGGGTAACCGTTTTAACTCCATATTATTCAAAAAATGCTTGGATTAATTTTTTTTACCGGCCTTGATCGCGTTCACGACCAAACCTTGGTTGAAAGATTCGGGCAATTTTTAGTGCGCGGCATACTCGTAAAGCACTACGCGGTAAATCCCTTCGATCGTCGTTGATAAAATTACAAGCATCAGCAAGTAAATCGCCAGCGCGATCAACGAGAATAATATCAGCGCCGGGTTATCGCCGCCGAAAATGATAACAAGGAAAACTGCCACGAAACCCAGCATCATCAAAAAAGCGAAAAACAAGCCCGTGGAAAAATTCGCGATCAGCGTCTGCCCCCATTTGTTCTTGAAAATCAAAGCGGACCGTTTTATCGACTGACCCACGGAATCATTCTCCAGAACCAAGACCGGCACGATGAAAAAGGTAATAATATCCCATGCCGCGCCAAGCAAATTTGCCACGATCCGACCCAGATACTTGGACTTACTGGTAATAAACTGCAATATCACCCCAACCGTTGCCGCGATCGACGACCAGAAAAAAATCTTCCAGAAATTCGCCGCCGCGACTTTCATCCCGTCATTATAAGTAAGCTTTTTTCCATTGATCTGGCCGCTGACCACCGCCACCAATCCCGCTTGGAAATAAGAAGCGATAAAAATGCTAACAACATAAAAAATAAACAAGCACAGATACATGATTCCGGAAGAATCCGGATTTTCAAGCCTTTTGAATGATTCCTCGCTAAATCCGAAGGCAAAAAAATATGCCGCCAGCGCCGCCGCGACCGCCAACAGTTCAACGACCAGCGCCGCGAATGGGAACATCATTATCGACTTATTCCTGCCCAGCAATTTAAAACTTTCCGTCACGACCAAATAGCCGCCCCTGACTTTGCCGATCTTCTCCGGCGCCGCCGGACTCGCCACACCAGAATTCAAATTGTTTGTTTCCATAATATATGTATATATTTGAATATTAGCATATTAACACCAAAAATCATTTTTTAGAATCGCCGGGAAATATAATTATTCCATCAAACCAATGATTAGCGAAACCAACGAAGGCGAAGAAAAAAATGAACCGGTAACACCAAAGACCAAGGCGGCGGAAGAAACCAAATAGAAAAAGCAAAAACACCGCAAGCGGTGTTTTTGATATAAGAAACCAGCTACATGATCTCGTCCAGCAATTCATTTATTCCGGTTTTCTTTTTCGCCGAATAGGGAAAAATTTTATGGTTCCCAACCGCATCTTCTATCTTTTTGAACTGGCTGTCGTATTCGGTCTTTTTTAATTTGTCGATTTTATTCGCAACGATAAGGATATTTTTTTCGTAGTCCTCCATGTTCCGCAAGACTTCCAAATCGTCTTTGGTCGGGCCAACCTTGGCGTCAATGATCAAAACCACGGCTTTTTGTTTGCAATCGGAAATAAAAAAATACCAGTCGATCATCGCGAAAATGCCGTCCCTGATCGCATTCGGAACCTTGGCATAGCCATAACCCGGCAAATCCACGAAATAAATCGCGTTGTTGACCAGATACAAGTTTATTTTCTGGGTCCGGCCGGGAAAGGAACTGGTTATGGCCAGATCATCAAGGCCAACCAAAGAATTGATAACGCTGGACTTACCCACGTTCGACCTCCCGATAAAAGCCACCTGAGGAATTCCATCACTAAAAACGGGATCGCTGCCCCGCACCCCCTTGGCAAAGCGTGCCGATTTAATTTTCTTGTCCATAATGGCTCCATCATAATCCACCCGCCCCGGTAAAGCAATCCGATGCGCCATATCGTGCCGTCTCTTTTATAATTTATTGTTTTGTATTATACTTCTTTAAGGTAATAAAAAGGTAAAATAAAAAACAAAAAATATGGCAACAAAAACCAATTCGGCGTTTATGAAGCCGATGACCGTCAGTTCCGAGCTCGCGTTGATAGTCGGCAAGGGGCCGATGCCCAGATCCGAAGTCGTTAAAAAACTTTGGGAGTATATCAAAAAGAACAATCTTCAGGATCCGAAGAACAAACGCAATATCAACGCCGACGCAAATTTGCAAGCGGTGTTTGGAGGTAAAAAAATGGTCAACATGTTTGAAATGACCAAACTAGTCTCCGCCCACCTTTCGTAATTGCAAAAACAAAAACCGCTTCAGAAAACGAAGCGGTTTTTGTTTTGAAAAAATTTATTATTTTTTATCGGGAAAATTGGGTTTTGCCGCCTTTTTCCGGTGCCATCCCCAAAGGAACAGCGCGCCAATCAAAAATGCGGGTCCGGAAATGGTTAAAAACCACGAAATCATATACCATTCAAAACCATTTTTTATCGTCCCCGCCATCACCATGATAATATAAAATATTCCGGCCATAATAAACGTGACTCCGCCCACGATTTCGCGCTTCCATGAAATCACCACGACCGCGGCCAATAACAACGCGAGAACATTGTGCGCGAACAAACCGATGGCAATCTCTTGCGCGCTTCTTCCTGGCTCAAAAACATCCAGCGAAAACAAAACCAAAAATACCACAAAACAAATAGATAAAAGCCTCGGTGCCCAATATACGAAATTATCAAGTTTATTTGTCATATTTTTTTTGAGTTAATTAACTAATTTTTGCAAAATAACAAGGGATCAACGCTTGTTCTTTCCACAACAGAACAGCGCTACTCTTTATCGGAAAAAACCACCAATCGCTGGGAATAGGTTTCGGCGGATTCGTTCCAATTTCCTTCGCAGGTAACAAGGTTAAGATGTGATTTTCCGTCATTTGGCACAAACACGGACGTAGTATCCTCTTTTGGGTCATATCTTCGAATTTTGCGCACTACAAAAGATATGGTCGCGCCTTTGTTGTCCTCAATATATAATTTATCGCCGGCGCGTAATTTATGCAAATCGTCAAACGCCGATCCTTTGCCTTCTTTCCATCCGTAATGTCCGGCAACAACTGCACTGCCATTTTCCCCGGGCCGCGGCCCGACCTCAAGCCAAACAATATCATCTTGGTTTTTCGGTATGTCCATCGCTCCGGCGGGCGTGATGCCCACGTATCCGAGAGCGGAGTCAATGCCGATTTCCGGAATTTTGATACGGATTGGTCGGCCGGCCGTGACATCAGGCAATTCATCGGGAATTGCTTGTTTTTGTTGCGAGAAAGAACCGGCATTTTCAATGAGCGCCGCTGATTTGATTCGGATCAGTCGTTTTGACGTAAAATAAGAATAAATAATAATCCACGCCGAAATCGCAAATCCCGCAAAGGCGGCTATCAGCAACACTTGTTTCAATAATGTTTCCGGTCGCATAAATTTTCAAAAAAGTGGCTGCAAAAACCAGGCAAACATTTGCCGGGCTTTTATCCATTAACTCTTTCCATGTTTTACCTAGGCCATTTTCCTTCTTCGGACAAAATGGAATAATATTGAAATTGCCAAAACGCCGCCCAGTATGAAGATATTCCAAGGAACATTTTTATCCTCGGAAGAAAATCCCGCATTCGGCAGTTCTGGAACCGCGATATCGGCCGCAATAACAGTCGCGATCGCGAAGTCCTTTATCGTCAGGCCATTGGCGTATCCCTCGGCAATAGCGGTGTTCATTGTGGTTTTGACAAGATTCGTCCGGCAGGTATACGTCCATGTTTCCGAGGTATCAAGCTTCGAATCGCCATTGGCATCGCCAGAAATATATTTCATCGGAGCGCATTTATCATCGGTAAGGCGAACATCGTTTAACGCAACCAATCCCGGATTAGTGATTTTTTCAGTGTAGGTAACCATTCCTCCTCCGGCAGGCAAAGTCAGCGGACTCGGAACTTTTGTCACGTGAATCAATGGCGGCACCACCGCCGCGCCAACAATAACCGTGGCGCTAGCAGTGTCAGTTGCCCTCAATCCGTTGGCCCATCCGGTCGCAACAACGGTATTTGTGCGGGTTACCGAGAGCGTCGCGGAACAATTATATATCCATGTTTCGCTCACATCAAGCTTGGCATCAACATTGGCGTCGCCAGAGATAAAAGTCATCGGACGGCAGATATCGTCAATCACCGTGATATTGGCCATCGGAACCGTCCCGATGTTGCGGACTGTATAAGCGTATATCACCGACCCCGGGCCGGCGGGCAAAGCCAGAGGGTTGGGGATTTTCACGACATCGATGAGCGGCGGCACGGGCGGAATATACGTCCCGCCTCCGCCACCACCGCCCGAGGCTGCCGCAACCGTAATTGTCGCGCTGCATTGCCCCGAACCGCCGGCGCCTGTGGCAGTACCGATATATATAACGGTGGTAACCGGTGCGACGGACATTGATCCCGCCGCCACAGGTGTTACCGCACCGATGCTTTGGTCAATGGATAACCCGGAAGCGTCCGTGCTTGTCCATGACAAAACGGATGGCGAACCAGCCTGCAAGGTCGCCGGATTCGCCAAAAAAGTGCAAGTTGGAACCAATGGCAGCGGAATATCCGCTCCGCATACCGCCCTATTGATAGTATTTGCGTCTAGAGTAACCGCGCCATTCCGGGCCAACACCCGGCCCGTAACATTTGCACCGGTGTTGAGAGTCACGGACACCAAAGCTAAAATATTCCCTTGGAAAATTGAGTTGGTCCCGAGCGTCGCGGAACTGCCGACTTGCCAAAAAACATTGCAGGGCTGAGCGCCATTGATCAAAGCCACGCGGCTCGCCGATGCCGTGGTAAGCGTGGATCCCGCCTGAAAAATAAATACTGCGTCCGGGTCGCCGCCCGCGTCAAGCGTGAGCGTTCCCGTAAGTCCGATCGAAGAGCCTGAATTATAAACGCCCGGCGTCAGCGTCTGGCCGCCAAGGTCAGCGGCAATCGTGGAAGTTGCCGCCTGCCCGGCCGCGTTGCCATAAGCCGCGGTCAAATCAGTCTTAGCTCCTTGCGTAATGGCATCGCCCGCGTGATCCGTTCCATTTAACGTTATAGAGCCAAAACCAGTTTCGGATACAGTCGGAAATGTTCCGACATCTCCGGCAATTACCGTTGCCCCGGTGTTGGTAATTCCCGATCCGGCCAAAACTCCAAAATCATCCGCAGTGCCAAGACCTACCGCTGTTGCCGCGGCCGCAACGCTCGCCCCGCCAAGGCCAAGCATAAGCGCAGTTGCCATCATAATTATTGAAACCTTGCTTTTTGTTTTCATAGTTGGTTAGTAAAAATTATATCTTCCAAATGTATTTCGATACTGCAGGGCGTTAACCCTGCAGATCGACCTTAGCGGAGCGAATGCCACTAATGCGGCATCAAGGGGGCTCCCCTTAGTAGATTACTCCCGGATTACCTAAGGAATCCTCGAAATCTGTAACCCTGAGGCAAAACCTCAGGGAGTTACAGATTTTTAATATTTAATAATTTGCGCGTAAATAAGCCCGCGTTGTCGCTCCAAAATTTCCTAACGCCGGGCTGATTCCCGCCGCCGCTTGGAATTCGGATAATGCCGCGCGAGTCAATTCGCCAAAGTAAGCGGTAACGCCAACTTCGGATAAAGCTCGAGAGGCCGGACCTTTATTTTGAGAAATCAAAAATTGTTGAAGGATTGCGACATTATTATCATGGCTGCCATTTCCAAGGTTAATCGCAATCACGCGAACTTGCTGGCCAAAAACGGAAGGTTGAACAAAAGCGCTCCGTTGCCTTGCTTGCACTTGCGCCTTGACTGATTGGATGGCCAAAAGCAACGCGTTCACTTGATTTTGAAGCGTCTGAATCGATGGTGCCGCGGGAACCGCGGGGGTGGCAGAAGTGGCAGGAATTGCCGAAGTGTTTGTTCCCGATGCCGAAACTGCAGGAATTGCGGGAGTGGCAGAAACCGCGGGGGTGGCAGGAACTGCCGATGTCGGAACCGCCAATCCGCCGCTCGGCATGGCAACGGCGTTCGCGTCCAATGTTACTGCGGTTTGCGCCAAGGCCCGGCCGTTAAGCATGGCACCGGTATTCAGCACGATCGCCGTTTGATCCAGTATATTTCCGTTAAAAACCGCGGTTGTGCCGATAGTCGTCTGTCCAGCGACAACCCAATAAATATTAGCGGCTTTAGCGCCGCCGCTAAGAACAATTTTTGCCGCCGGGCTAAGATTAAGATTCTGGGCCACCTGGAAAATCCAGACATCGTTTCCATTGCCGGAAAGAGTGACATCCGTCGGTATTGCCAAACCCGTGCCCCATTTATAAACACCGGGAGACAGCGTCAAACCGCCAATATTTCCGGCGCCGAGTTCGGTAACATCAGCCGCCCGCCCCGCGGCGTCAGCGTACGCGGTTTGCATATCGCTGACCGCGGTTGTCAAATTGGCAGAAGTCGGATCCGCGTAGCCGGGCGCGTATACTTTCCCGGTCACCAAGGCTGATGTGGAAAACGCGCCGCCCGCGGGAAGAATCAAACCAAATCCGGTTATATATGTCGCGGCGGCCGGACTGACTCCAATATCACCAATGATAGAAATGGATCCGGTAGCCGATATGCCTGTTTTGGAAAGAATCACGAAATTCCCCGCCGTTCCCAGATCAACCGCCGCCGGGCTAGCCGCAAACGCGGGCACCGATCCGAAAAGAACAACCAAGACAAACGCCGAAGAAATAACCGATGCGATTCTCGCGGAATCCCTGTATAATTTTTTCATAAGTTTTTGCAAACAGAAAACCACGGAAACCCGTGGTTTTCCATAATACTATTAATTTTTAATCAATGATTCCATATATCATTTTACCTGTTCTGGTAACTTATGCAATACTTTGCCAGACAAATTGTATGAAATGCAAAGATTAAATATTTGTATTTTCTTATTCCGATCGACAAATAGATATTTATAGATTGCGCGACATCAATGATTCCCTAACCATTAAATAATGAAAACTTGCCAGTGATTTCCTTCAATTCCGCGGTCGCACCGAACAGGCAAATACCATAGTATTCCAATTCCGCTTCCGGAGTTTCCTTGGTCGCGCGGATTTGTTCTTCGGACGCGCCGATGATCATCGTTGAAGTAAAATCCGTGAAAGCAATATTCCTTTTTATTGTTTCATCGCGCACCGCGCGGATTTTATTGGAATTGTCCGCCCGCAAAACAATAAACGGAAAATGGGAAATGTTATGATGCACGCCACCGTCCTTGTCTTCATATCGCAAAAAACACATTTGCTGCGGATCGCCAAACCCGCCCGCCAGCCCGGCCGCCATGTGACCCAGCGCATTCATCAATCTTCCGATTTCAATCTTTTTGTTCAAAACCGCCACAAACCTGAAACTTGTCTCATCGGGCAACGAATTTAAATCCATATTGTTACCTTTCTATTTTTAAGAATTTCAAAACCGAGGGCAACGAAATACTTACAGCCAATATTTTCAACGCATCACCAATAATAAACGGATAAAAACCAACGCCAAAAAGAAGTTCTTGCGGAATGAATTTTGAAAGCCACAAAAGACCGAAAAAATAAATGCAAACATTACCGATTAATAATGCGGCGATTAATGTAATGATTTTTTTATCCCAGCCGCGCTCGGCAAAAAACCCCACGACATACGCGGCGACGATAAAACCCACCAAATAACCGAACGTCGGTGAAATAATATATTGCAAACCGCCACCGTTTGAAAACCAAGGAACACCCGCCAAACCAGCAGAAACATACGCAATCTGCGAAGCGGCTCCGCGCTTGCTGCCCAGCAATATCCCAGACAAAAGCACAACCAATGTCTGCAAAGTCACCGGCACAACCCCGATTTGAAATTTAATCCCCGCGCAAATCGCCGTCAATACTGCCGCACTGAAAATTAACGCGGCGTCTCTAGCCAACAACCACTGCCTGGATTCAAAATTCGAAATTACCGTATCCGTAATAGTTATTCTTTTTACCATCATGATTTTGAAAAATTATTTTAATGTATGTACATATGTATATACACGTGTATATACATTGATTCCACCATAAACACCCCTTGGTTATCATTTCATCAATTATTCAAAATATCTCACTGCGCGGTTTATTTTGGAAATTTTTTCTGGCAATCAATGGCCAGCTTGATGCATTCTTCCGGGTCATAGCCAAGTTCGTCGCACCACTCAATTGTCGAAAAAATTATATTTCCCAATTCTTTTTTCAAATCATCGGCGGTATGGGTATCTTTGTTTTTCGCGGCATCTCTCTCCCAGCGGCAGATATCGCCGAATACCTTACCCATTCTCACAATAATTTGAGCCAATGTTAATTTATCTCCAGTCCAAATTTCCCGGCCAACTTGCAATAATTGTTTTATTTCCATATTTTTTTATTTATCCTTTATTATACCATCCCAAATCATAGTCGAACAAAATAATAACGAAAAGACCGCGCCAAGCCGCACTCGCGCGCATATACCAATTGTTATTTTATCAATTCAAGGATAAGCGGAAATTCTTTGTACGGTTGGTTGTGGGTTTGCGAGCCCATGTGGCCGTCGTGCATGACGATCAATCGGCCGCCCAGATTATCAACCATGATTTTCCCTTGCGCGTCGGTACATTCCCAGGGATCATTGTCGGAATTTATAAAAACAAATTCATCCGCTTTGCCTTTTATTTTATCCCAGTCAAAACTGTCTTGGTTTTTGGGATCGTCCGCGGTTTTCGGCAAAGGTTTTGAATAACCCGAAACCAGTATCGCCTGCTTCACCTTGATATCGCTACTTTGCAATAAACTCAAAATAATTTGCGCGCCCGCCGAATGCCCGATCAAAACCGTCTCCCCACCAAATTTCCCATTCTCCAAAATGAAAGGAAGCCAATTCGCCAAATTTGGCTTTCCCGCATTAGGCAATTGCGGCAGCCAAACCTCAAACCCCTTCTCCCTCAACCCCTCGGCAACATAAGGAAACCAGAACATCTCCGGCAAATCCCCCGTCCCATGAAATATAATCGCATTTTTCATACAATCTAGAACAACGCAAAATTGCAAAACAAAATCAATAATTAAGCTAATTTAATAAATGATTGTTCGGGATACTGGTTACTCAACCAATTATCGGAAACAACAAAAGAAATATATTCAATCTCGAATTCAAAAAAAATTTTCTCACCAATTTTTCTATTATTTTCACAAGTAATGTTGAAATCATCGATACTTCGGGAGATAGATTCTTTTTCATTGAAAGTTAATTCTCTAAAAAATCTTACTATATTGACTGCAAATCTGTTGTAACGGTTATCCTTAATTTTTGCCAATCCCAATTCTGTGCCTTTATTCATTTGATAGCATATGTCATCAAATAATTGGCACAATTGAATGCTTGGAAATACCTGTATGGCAATTGACTGTAAATTACATCCCGTATAAATATATCCGGATTGAACCGTTTTATCGGAAATTGTGTACCCATCAAATTTTTGTAATAATGAATTTATTTTAGCGATATGGTGATAATTTAATTCTTTGAATTTATCAATCGGAACACCGCCTTTCTTATAATTTTCAAAATTAATCACTGAAAAGTGAAATTGATCTTTGGAATATTTATAAATTCCCTTTTCAATATTTTCAGTAACATTTATACCATTAATAATATTTTCTTGCAGCTTTAGTATTTCACCATAGCAACCGTTCTTCTTAAGATTTATATTAATTGTCAAATAAAATGTTGGGGATTTATAATTTTCATCTATACCAAAATTATGAAATTTAATCGGAAAATTTGCTTGTATATTTTACTTCATGGTTTATAAATAATATTTTATACTTTGATTATTATCAAACTAATTGCAACAGCCAAACATCAAACTACCTTCCATAAATTTTTAATCAACTCCACAATTTCCGGAAACTCTTCCTGGCGGAAGTGGCCGCGGTCGGTGAAGATGTGGGGTTGGGCTGCGGAAAGGGAGGTTTGGTATTTTGATAGTTGGGCGAAGGGGACGCAGGGATCATCTTGACTATGGAACAGATGGATTTCGCCCGCCTGGTGCGCGAAGTTTTCCAGTGGCGATTTCAACGCGAAGCTGGCCAGCTTTTCCGCGCCGCCCTCGTCATCAAAAGGCGCGGCGACCAAAAACACCGCTTTGATCTTTTTTGGCGAAACGTTTTCCGACAGATATTTGGGCAAAAACACCCCGCCCAAAGAATGACCGACAAGGATCACGCCGTCATCCATCAATTCCAGAATCCGGCCAAACCATATCTTCCATTCCCCGTATTGCGCGTTGGAAGCATTGGGCATGAACGGCGCAAACACGTCAAAATCCGGCCCAAGCGCCCGAGCCAGCCCATCTTTCCACCCCGGTTGCGACCGAAAATAATCCAAATTGATATCCTTGTTTTTCAGCGAATCCAAAAATTCGCCGTAATTTTCAAAAGTATTCCCTCCATGTATCACCAATACCTGTTTCATAAATTATCATCAAGCTATTCCCGGATTTAAAATACCAAACTAAAAACAAAACATCCTTAAATACTCAAGTATGTAAGGATGTGTCGGAAATGCGACGAAACGCTTCCAGGAATTTAACGAAGTTTTTTCCGTAAGGCGTCAGCGAATGCTCCACGAATTTTCCACAGTATTGCTTGTTTACCAACCCGGCGATAAAAAGCCGCCGCGTGTGTTCGCCGATGGTTTTTTCGTTTGCGTTTACGGCGCTGATTATCTCCTCCAAGGTCATATTTCCCTTTTGGGCCAAAAGCAAAAGTATCTCGATCCTGTAATGATTGGCGATCCCCTTAAGGTGCCTTTCCATTTGCTTGGCGGTTTTTATTTTTGCCATATATTTTCGCTATGCGCTTATTATACAAAAACATCCTTATAAACTCAAGTATGTAAGGATGTTTTTGTTCGAGAAAATGGCGGCTTGATAGGAGTTTTAAAAAGCAGATTATTTCTTCATCTCCCACAAGCCGTGGACGTTGCAATAGGCGCGCGCGCCGGTGATGTTCATCCGGGTATGGAACTCGGATTCGGGCTTGTCTCCAGGCTTTAAGAATTTCTTGCCGGATTTGCCGTCGATGGTGTCGATCTCGATCCATTCGATGTAGTGTTCGGCGGTCATCGGATGCTCCACCGCGCCGATTTTTATTTTGGTACCGTCTTTCCCCTGGCAAACGTTGGCCAGAAGCTCCGCGAGCATCGGCAGATGCTTCTCGGCTCCCTCATCCGCAATTTTGGCCGCCTGCAACGCCATGGGCTGACCGCAGCAAACCAACACTCCGCCGCCCGCATGCAAAACCTCAACGATATTCCCGCAAACCGCGCATTTATAAACCTCTTTAAATTTCGCCATATATTTTTGTTTTAATCCTTTATAGATGACCTTTTATTACCCAAACAAACTTGATGTTTCATATCCCACCACAATAACTGAGCATCTTGTAGCGAATCCGGATCAGCGGCGCTTGATGATAGTCTGTTTATATATTCTTTGAATATTTTTCTTGATTTTTCGCAAGCCTCTTGGCAGTTATTTCCCTTCAACAATGAGCACATAATCTGGTTCGAAGATTCCATAAATGGTTTGGCGCGCGGATCATCTATCGGGTGGCTTAGATATTTCGAATTACCGGCAAAACAAAATTCATCGTCATATCCGATATAGGCCGAATCATTATTTTTGGCAACCTCCGGGCCAAGTTCTGCCCCTGAACTGCATGCGAGAGCATAAGTGATTTTCCCTTGTAAAACAGTGTGATTATCGCCTTTTTTAACTAAAATAAGATTATCTTGACCGAGAACGCAATCATCATCCCCATAACCGTTTAGAAAAACAATTCTGGGCTTTACTTTATCAACCCTGCCTTCGAAATCTTTTCTGTTTGCTTTATCTCCAACCAAATTAATTACATCAATGCCGCGGTTTATCGCAAAATCAACAACATTCTTTGCCCAATTTGAAATATACTGGGTCGCAGGATCGTAATGCGGCAAAGTTACGATAATCTTCATAATTAAACTAATTCCTCGTTAAACGATCTTAACCATTCCATTTGAATTTCCGCCATCTTTTCCCCAATTTCATCTTTCTGCTGTACTTTTTCAACCAATTCATCGCGACTAAAACTGCCGTCTGAACCAAACGAAATAATTGTATCCGGCGATAAAACTTTCAACCGTGCCACCACCAATCTGCGGATATCTTCGTCTGATAATAACTTCTCTTGATTTAATGTTTCTGCCATAAAATCAGATTATTTTAATTTTTTCTAATTTTTCAAGAATTGTTTTACTAAGAGGCGTGTCCGAATCAACTTCAACAAAAGCGGAGTTCCAAGTAATTGTGCGTCCATCGTCCAAAACTAAAATAATCTCCTGCCTTGCCCCCAAAGGAAGGTTGGCATAAATCCTTAAAAATTTTTCTCTTTTGCCGCTCTCCATATTTTTCCAAACTCAAAAACACAGAACAACATCTATTGCGCTATATTTTTGAGTTTTCGAGGTCATTTTTTTACTAAATAAATCAATCGCGGCTATCACCTATTATTATATTTTATAATAGATTCAAGTAACAGCACAATAGCACAATCACTATTAATGTAAAATAGCAAACCAACATTAAAAGTGCGCTTAATTTAAAACATCAATTAATTTTCTTTAAATAATTTTTGCAGGCAAATTCGATGAGGTCTCTGTCTTTTTGAGCCAGCGGCCGGACAACTTTTCCGGGCACGCCCATAATCACGTTGCCATTCCCGATTTTCGTATTCGGCGCGACCACTGTCCCCGCCGCGACAATATTCCAATCGCCGATCTCGACTCCGTCCAGAATCGTGGAATTCATCCCGATCAAAACATTGTTCCCAATCTTGGCGCTATCGATCACCGCGCCGTGCCCAACCGTGACATTCGCCCCGATCGAAGTTATCCCATGCACCACCGCGCCATCCTGCACATTAGTATTTTCCCCAATCGTAATCTTACCCTCATCGCCCCGAACAGAAGCAAACGGCCAAACGCTAACCCCCTCCCCCAACTCCACCTCCCCCTCCACATTCGCCATCTTATGAATAAAATTCTTCTTTTCCATATAACTATTCTAAATATTTGTTACTTAATGCGCCAGTCACAACAAGAGATGCCGCCGGGAACAATATACTGGACTATTTATCATTCGCAAACCATTTCCCTTCGGTTATCACTTCGATTTTTCCATCGGTGATTTTTAGGGCGGAATTGTCGTCTAAAACGTATGCTTTCTCGGGAATTTCTTTTATCAATTCTTTCATCAGGCTCTCTCTGACTTTTTTGAAATAGGGCGAATCCAGGTGCGGGAAAAAATTAAAATTAACCAATCCCAGGCATGCCAGATTTTGATTTCTGTCAAAATCTTCTTCATAAGCGGTTTGCATGATTTTGACATCCAGATTTTTGCCCGCCACCATGCTGCCCGCGCTCACCCCCACAAAAACCTTTGTTTTCAAAAATTCCGGCAAAATCAAGTTGAGGCCGGACTTGTTAATCCATTCCATCAAATAATACTCGTTACCGCCCTCAAAAAAAAGAACATCGGCCGCTTCAAATTGCGGCCGCCAAATTTTTTCGTTCACCGCGGAAATATCGGCAATATCAACCGATTTGAAATTCAT